>DATKWM010000022.1:0-4202 GCA_035529575.1 Desulfatiglandales bacterium | reverse complement strand
ATCTTTTCTTATCAGGGATAAAGCTGAGTACCTCGGGATTTATGACGTGAATACCAGTAAAGGCTAATGTCCCCTTTACATCTGTACCTGGGCCGATAGAGAGAATATTCATCTCTTTGTCTATCCTCACCTTATTATATTTAGGGAAGTCATGGAGAACCATAGTCACGAGGTGATTCTTCTTCAAATGAAATTCATAAACATCTCCTAAATCTATATCCGTCAAGATGTCTCCATTGATAACGATAAAGGGATCGTTGCCCCAAAAATCCTTAGTGTTTTTAATTCCACCACCTGTTCCTAAAATTTCTTTCTCGATCCTGAGTTCTACTTTTATACCAAAAGGGGAACCTTCTTTGAGGTAATCACGTATCATCCGACAATGGTGATGGGCATTGATTATTATTTCTTCTACCCCATGGGTCGTAAGAAATTGTATAATCCTATCTATCACAGGCTTATTAACAACTGGCACCAAAACCTTAGGGTAAATGTTGGTCAAAGGCCTCAATCTCTCTCCCATGCCAGCAGCTAAGATCATTGCTTTCATACTATTGCCTTTTTGATTGCATTTATTTTTCAGTAATTATACATCCATAATAGGCATAAGCAATGGCTCAATGCAAAATGAAAAGTGAAACTTGATAAATGGAAAAAGAAAAAAATGACCTTTCAGAGCGATTATTAGATTTTGCTGCTGAAATAATTAAATTGGCTGTTCAACTCAACAGAAGTGCTGTTGGGCGCCATATTAGTGGACAATTAATCCCTTCATCAACATCAGCGGGCGCAAATTATGAAGAGGCTTGCGGTGCAGAGAGTCGTGCTTATTTTATACATAAATTACAGATAGCTTTAAAAGAGCTACGAGAAAAGCTCTATTGGTTGCGGTTAATTAAAAAGTCCAAACTTGTTTCAAGTGCAACTTTAGAGGTGCTTATACAAGAAGCCAAGGAGTTGGCTAATATTATTGCTAAATCGATAGTCACAGCAAAAAAGAAATAATTTTGCATTTTGATATTTTCATTTTTCATTGATGTTTGTGGAAACAGGTAATCATGAATCCTACACTTGATCTTTCAGAGATTACCCAAAAGATTGGCCGTTTATTTATAGGGGGTATCCCCGGCCCTGAATTGGACACAAATACTATGAGGTTAATAAAAAATTACCATCTCGGCGGCATTATTTTATTTTCTAGAAATATAGAGGATCCAATTCAACTAGCCCGCCTGTGCAGGGATATACAGAAGGTAGCAATGGAGAATAGCGGCTATCCTCTTTTTCTTGCAATTGATCAGGAGGGTGGTAGGGTAGCCAGACTTAAGCAACCTTTTAGTCAGTTTCCAGGGAATGCAGGTATAGGGGAAAGCCCTAATCCAGAAAAGAGCGCTCTTCACTTTGCCAGTACAACTGCCAGGGAAATGTCTCTGGTTGGGCTTAATATGAATATGGCCCCTGTTCTTGATGTAGCTCAGATACATATGGACCCTCATCTTGTAGGACGAAGCTTTTCTCAGGATCCTTTGCTGGTAGCTACATTGGGGAAAATAGTTATCAATACCCTGCAGCAAGGCGGTATAATGGCTGTTGCCAAACACTTTCCTGGCTTAGGAAAATCAGATCTCGATCCACACTTACACCTTCCAACTATTCATGCCACTTTTGAAGAGATGGAATCTGTCCATCTCGCTCCTTTTCAAGGTGCCATAGAGGCAAATGTCTCTGCCATAATGAGCTCTCATGCTGTGTATCCAGCCCTTGAACCAGGTAAACCAGCAACTCTTTCAGAAAAAATTATTACCAATCTCTTGAGAAAAAAAATGCGTTTTTCTGGACTAATTATCTCAGATGATCTGGAGATGGGAGCAATAGCTAAAGAAAGAGGCCTCCCTGAAGGAGCAGCAGATGCTTTTGAGGCAGGTATTGATCTATTACTTATTTGTAAAAGCCAGTCCCTCCTCCTTGACAGCATAGAGCTTATAAGAGATAAGATCCTAAAGGGAGATATTCTCTATGAAAGATTAGAGAAGTCTTTAGAGAGGATTAACAAATATAAAGCACGCTTCCTGTACCCTCGAAAGAAAATATCCTTAAAGGCTGTAAGGGGATATTTTGGAAGCCAACTTTGTACTTGATAAAAGTAAAGAAAAAAGTCTATTTTACTGTAAAATAGTAATAAGGTAAAATTATGAAAATTAGCAGTAAAAGGCAAATTTCTATCCCAAAAAAGGTTATGGAGGCATTGGGTCTACAACCTGGAGATGAGTTGGAATTCGAGATTGAAGGAAACGCAGCCCACCTGATCCCCATTAAAACCATCAAGGTTCCGAGAGACCAGGCCTGGTTTTGGACCCCGGAGTGGCAAGCAAGAGAAAAAGAGGCAGACCAGGATCTATACGCTGGGCGGTATGACGAGTTCGATACACTGGACGACCTTTTGAAAGACCTGCATCGTGAAGATTAGACGTACAAACTCCTTTCTAAAGGATTATCGAACACTATCATCAGAGATACAGGCCCAGGTTGATAAGCAACTCACTCTCCTCCTCGAGAACCCAAGACACCCATCTCTCATGCTGAAAAAATTTAAAGGTACGGACATCTTTGCGATAAGGGTAAGTAAAAGCTACCGCCTAACCCTTAGGCATGAAAGTAGTGTTTTAGAACTGCGTCGGGTTGGAACGCATGACCTCTTACGGAAAGAGGGGTGATTCAAAAGGCCAGAGTTTTAAAAGCTTTCCTTGCAAGATAGTATAGAGGTACCAGAATTTTTCAGGCAAGTCGTGCCTCCCGATCCCGTCTTGGTCTCGGGACGGGGAGGGCGGGCCATTATTACATGTTGGGCACAAATTGGTTGCCAATAAAAATTACCTGATTTTCCCGCTTACAGCGGGGTAGAAATTTCGATATATTCAATTATTAGTGGTTGAAAAAAGGGTATCAAAAAAAATATCTGTACAAAAAAACGCAACTATCAACGGAGTATGAAAATGAAAGATGCAGATAAAACCAAAGATCAACTCATACATGAATTGGTTGAACTGCGCAAACAGCTTGCTGAATTAAAAGATTCAGAATCAAAGAGCGCAATGGAGTTGAGCAAATCAGAGGCACGTTACCGGCAACTGATGGAAAATCCCATGGTTGGTGTTTGGCAGGCCGATACACAAGCTCGCTTTGTCTTTATCAACAAACGGCTGGCTGAGATGAGCGGCTATTCCCAAGATGAAGTGATTGGCATGTCTATGATGGTCCCTATTGCCCCAGAGTTAAGGCCATGGCTGGCGGAACGTTTACAAAAGCGTAAGAGGGCTAATTTCCTCCCAGAGGTGGTGGAAGCAGAGATGATACGCAAGGATGGGTCACGATATACTGCGTTAGTGGCACCAGCTCGTCTATACGATGCCAAAGGAAAGGTCAGCGGCTTCATAGGATCGATGATTGACATCTCAGATCGAAAGCGAGCCGAAGAGTCACTGCAAAAAGCACGCAATGAACTGGAAAGATTGGTTGATGAAAAAACGGCTGAACTTTCAAAAACCATCAAGCTTCTAAAAAAAGAAATTTCAGGGCGCAAGCAGACCAGGGAGAAACTCGAGCATCAAAAACAACATTTAGAATCATTAATTACATACAGTTCATTAGCCATAGTGACACTCGATGAGAAACAGACTATTATTTCGTGTAACCGAGATTTTGAAAAACTTTTTCAATATAAAGAATCTGAGATCGTCGGCAAAAATCTTGATGAACTCATTACAGGGCAACAATATATCAAAGATGCTGTTTCTTATACAAAAGAAACCCTTAGCGGGAAGACAATTCATGGATACGGTGAACGAAAAAGGAAAGATGGCACAAATATATACGTTGAAATCTTTGGTGTACCAGTAGTCATAGATGGAAAGCTGGTGGGTGCATATGGGATTTATCAAGACATTTCCGAACGCAAGCAGGCAGAGGAGCGACTGCGGGAGAGCGAGGAGCGGTATCGTTCAATTGTGGAATACTCTCATGATGGAATTCTCATTGTGGATGAAAGCTATCGATTTATTTATGTGAACGAGGAGTTGTGCCGAATATTGGGACGTTCCGCCAAAGAGATCATTGGGCAAGATTTCAGGAAATTCTTGGACGATGAAAGTCGAGAACTCGTTTCCAATCGTTACATTCTTAGACAAAAGGGAGTGGAGACCCCA
>DATKWM010000021.1:0-6833 GCA_035529575.1 Desulfatiglandales bacterium | reverse complement strand
AACTGTTACATAACCTGTTAGATTATCTGCAGCTACACCAGCTTCGAGTTGGAGACCAACCGTGTACGTTTGCGCCGGATCATACGCAGTCGTAAACAGAATAGCATCGCCTGTAATGACTGTAACTTTTCCACCTTGAATAGTTACATCGTCGTCAAAGTTCCAGAAGTTGTGACCGTCATCAGAAAGTTCCTGAGCTGTCATAGCATACTGATAATTGACATACACGTAAGCACCATCAGCAAGAAGACTACCACCACCCGCACGAGTTATCGTACCGTTAGTATAACTGACTGTGTAGTCAGTAGTCTCTACCCATGCAGTACTTGTAAGAGCTGCAGCAACACGAACGCCTGCCGCGCCGCCAGCTGCCGTAAGAAGGTTAGCATGAGCCAGATTTGTAGCAGTCGTAGCATTGAGTTGAATATACTCACCCACAACAGCCGAGTAGAAACTGGTCGATTTATTATATTTCGCCCAGCCGAAAGGTGCCACGCCAAGAGACTTTATAATCTGTTGATCAGAATTCAGGTCTACGAGCATGCCCGCTGAAAAAGTAGTTGTAGAAAGCGCCACGTAATCACCAAAAGCAGTGAGGTACTGCGATCTATTGAGATCGAGACCTCTTGCAATGGTATCAACTTGAAAGGCTTCCCGTTGAGCAGAAAGTGTCATTATACACTCCTCCTAGAGTTATTGGTGTTCATAGTTCTACTGTCCTTTGATGCGAGAAGCCCTTCGGCTTAGCAACGTGTCACCAACAGCAGATTTAATACCACCGATTAAATTATTATCATTAGAAACAGGACCGGCGACAACGCGAGTCCCAGGATTTCTGACTGCAAAATTACCTTCAGAAGCTTCTTTCCGAAGGGTTTCACTTTTTGTAGACGCTTTTTTAGCTGATCTTGGAACATCAACAGGCTTCACTTTGAGTTCCGACAAATCAGTTTCCATATCATCTAAGTACTCGTCACTCTTTTTCATCAGAGAGGAAGTTCTCTCTAACAGTTGGTTGACGAAAGGGGCATGCCCATCATGAGAAATGCTCTCAACTAAATCACTAGCGAAATCTGGCTCCATTCCTGTTTCATTAACAAGAACATCAAAAGACGCCGCTTTGTACGGATTATGGTCATAATTCAGTTCCATTCTCCGAGCAGCAAGTTTCATAGCTCTGACAAATTTGGAAACAAACTTAGCCTGAGCTTCTTTAGCCATTTTCTTTGCACGAGATGCATACAGTTTCTGGAAATTAGCTTCTGCAGATTTATAATCTACATCTGCATCGTCTCTAACATCCGAATCCGGATTTTCTACCTTTTCAGAAACGACATCATCAGCGTCAGACGTTACAGAACTCGGAGTAGCATCAGGTTTCTCTGCTGTAACAACTTCAACGTTATCATCAACGCCAGCTTCTACCTTATCAGGAGTCTCTTTAGTAACGAACTCGGCTTTATCTCTAGAATCATTCTCTGGAGATTCCATTCCGTCTTTAATGTTATCTACAGCATCATCTGTAATAGGAGCACTAGCAGCAGGCACATCAACGTCCACAACTGTTTCGATCCCATCGTCTACTCCCGCCATGAGACGAGAACCACATTTTGCAGCCGCCATTTTTAAACCTTCGTATACAATCCAGCCATAAACTTTATTAGCTGTACGTTTCAGTGCTTCTAAATCTTCTTTTACTTCACTACGAGTAATCGCATAAAATGCGGGTTTCCCGTTATAATATGCGCAAATGTCTCTGCGCGGAGTAATCTTAACTCGAACTTTTGAAGCTAAAGAAGCTTTTTTATCTTCTTCTTTTTCTTCCTTACACTCTTCCTTACACTCTTCCTTACACTCGTCTTTTTCCTCTTTTTCCTCTTTCTTATCTTCTTTTTCCATCTCTCCAGCCCTCTTCAACACTCTAGCTTTTAACTCTTTAAGATTATCTTTATCTGAGTCTTTGTCGTCTTTATCAGAATCTTTATCATCCTTTTTATGAGGAGGACCATCTTTATCTTTATCTTTATCATCATGCTTAGGAGCATTATCTTTCATAGAGGATTCGTCTTCTCCAGACTCTTCTTCCTTTTTCTCTTCGAAAGGAGATTCAGACTTTTCATGCATCTCATGCTTATCTTTCATAGGTCCTGATCCGTCTCCCTTACCTTTTCCCATACCCATACCAAAATCTTCTTTAGGAGGCTCTCCGCCTAGACCTTTTTGAACGTCTTTTTCCAAGTCCATAAGAGGATCTTTACCCATATCCATAGGTCCCTTACCCATATCCATAAGAGGATCTTTACCCATATCCATAGGTCCCTTACCCATATCCATAAGAGGATCTTTATCCAAACCCATATCCATAGGACCTTTTCCCATGTCCATAAGAGGATCTTTATCCAAACCCATATCCATAGAGGGTCCCTTATTCCCAAGGTCTCCCTTAGATTTCATAAAATCTACAACCATGGAATAGGCTTCATCTGCATTTTCAGCAGTTCTGAGAAGATCTAAAAATTGTTCAAAACCTTCCGGTGCCATTTCAGCTTTCTTTTTAGAAGCCGCTGCCTGAAGCATCGCTCTGGTCTCAGACTCGATGAACGATCTTTCCGAAGAAGTTAGTTCAGCCGCGCCTTTCTCGTAGATTCCCAAAACTGTTTCGAACAATTTCATTTTATTCTCCATTCCGAATCCCCTTAGAAAGATAGTGATTTAGTACTCTGGCTAAAGAATCTGGAATATCGTTAGCATGCCGAGCAGTAAATGATACGATTTCTTGTACCTCCCTTTTACTAAGGGAAGAAGAATTAGCAGCAACTTTCTTAGCTACTTCTAGAATTCCATCCTGAATTTCAGCAGTTCTATCTGCTGGATCCGAAACGACCGAAAGCTCTTGAAAGACTGTTCCATTACACAGCTCTCCAGCTTTTCTCTTTGTTCCATCAGGCATAGCATATGATCTACCTGCATATTTGGATTTTATATGATCACAAAATTCCCAAATAGATTTAGCTCTGTTACCACACACAGTACAATCTGTAGACTCAACATCTGCCCCCATAGAAAAAGTAGAAATAGCCCCAGTCTTATAACCCTCTGCCAAAATCGGGTCCTTAGTCTGGTCCATAGCCACAATAACTTCTACAAATGCATCTTTTTGAGGCTCTAACCCTATTGTACTTAAAACCTCACGCTTTACTTCGTCATCTGCATCATTATCCATATTTAAATGGGAATCCAAAATAACTCCACGAGCTATCTCAAAATTGGACGCATTATGTTCGACAAAATGAGGTTTGTTATTATAAGTTTCATAAGTTCTGCAACCAATATCTGGACGAAACGAAATTATTTCAGGAAAAGTCCAACCATCTAAATTCGCATTCAGTCTTCCAATACTATTAGCTCTAGCAGGAATCAATAAATAATTAGAAGGGTCTCTACTTATCTTATAAAAATCAGCAACAGCATCCAGTCTCTCTTCCAAATTAATCGCCAGTTTATTCTCCATATAATGAGAAATTACAGAACGACCCGCAGATTTCTTCCATCCCCTGTTAGAATGAATACCTAAAATCTGCATTGCTGAAAGTTTTCTAAATGCCATGTTTTGTCACAGTCTTTGTCAGTCAGACACAATCTTGTCACAATCTTTAAGGTGTTGTGCTACCTTTGCTATCTTTTTCTAGAAAAATATGTCTTAAAGCATAAAAATAGCCATAATACAAAAATCTTCTTCATTATAAAACATAAACTAGTCGGAATTCTAAAGACGACTTATAAAAAGTTAGAAACAATAGAATCCACCGATTCTTTTAAAGGTAAATCTCCACTTTCAGAGACTACCCAATAGTTCGAACAAACCTTATCCAAAACCTGTTTCATCCAAATAGGAAATTCTGGACCAAACGGAGTTAAATATAATTTATCCCCATCTTTTCTATAAGTATTGCCAAAGAATCCTTGAACTCCCGCATCGAACGCTCTTCTAAAAGACTCGTGAGAAGACCTGACAATGAACTCCGAAGTACTGTAATCATGAAACACTACGGCAACATGTTTTTTCTCCGGATTATCTATTACATAAAATTTCATTATCTAGAATTCTTTTTCGGTTTTTCTTCTTTTTGTATCTCAAACTCTTTATCGTTTTCCACTTCTTCTTCTTCTTTATCTTTTAGGTCTTTTATAGGTCCAGTAATTGACCCATCACCTTTTCCAACTTTTTTCATCATTTTTCCACCTATACCACTGAAACAACTTTTCCAGTGTCTATGTCTATAAAATTACCATCTTTTTCGATAACTTTATGACCATTTAAATAGTAAACATCCATATTAGAGACATCATTAAGAATGATAACTTCTACCCTACTCGACATATCTATCCAATTCAACAAATAATCTAGAGGAGACCTACCACGAATATAATCGTTATGAACAAACAAAATGTCTCCCTCTTTACGAACTACATCCACAGACCAGTCTTCGAATTTTGTAAAATCTTTGAAAACAACTTCTGTACAATCCAATTTCGGTAAATGTGTGAAAAGATCTATCTCAAATTCTTTTGGCATGTTTTTGACAAGCACTTTACCGATATACACAGAATCTATATTTACTTGGATTCTCTCTTCAAAGAACTTTCGTTCGTTAAATATAGGAATGAATGCACAAGTGCAATATCTATGCGCTATTGACTCTCCACTACTTAACTTAGAAATAAGACTCTCCACATTAAACGTATTTCCATTATACGCATTACATAGAGCACATCCGTCTAATCCTCGAAAAATAACCCTTAGAACTCCTAACTCTTTGTAAGCAAGTAGTTGAGCAAGGGATTTAATGATGCTAATTTCGTTTAATTCTTTTTCTAAAATGTAAGATAGTAAATATCTATCATCTTTTGATACTACTAAATCCTTTTCTAATACTGGTCTACCTTTAAAAGCTTGAGATTTTATAGATAAATAACCATAATAATCGAAAATTTCCTTCTTTTTTGTAAGAAACAGATCAAAAACCTTATCCTCACTCAAAAACTCAGGAAAACTATCAAATTTGTCAATATCATCTACAGATTTCTTAAACTCTTCTTTTTTAGAAAGATTATCCAAATCCTTGGTGGAATTTATGCCAATCAATTGCCGAGATTTCGACACCCTCTTGTCGATGCCCTGCATAAGTTTGGCAGAACCATCACCAATCAAAAACGCATCAAAATCTAACAAAGGCTCTTCATCTGGGAGTTGGTTATAAATCTCTTCCAATGTCGTTTTAACATCCATAGATTATAATCCTGTAGGCATTCCTGAACTGGGAGAGTCCAAACCTTCATTGAGCGGAGTATTACCATCCTCAGCACTCCCAGGGGGGTGTGATTGTCCAGGTTGCCCACCAGGTTGAGGCTTGGGCATCATTGCAGACCCTGGGGGCTTAGCACCGCTTCCTGCAGCTCCTGGAGCTTTAGCTGGTTGCATAGCTTGTTCGTATTTTTCTTTAAGTTGTGGTCCCAAAGTATTCTTAATTAGTGTGTCGCGCTCTTTAAACTCTTCCGCACGTTTTTTAGCTTCGTTTTTCCAGTCTAAAGAAACAGCCGAACCTACAGTTGATAAGGAAACATCAAAACCAAACTGCTTTAATTGTAAGTATGCTCTGAGAGATTCTTCATCAACAGAAGGATCTAACTTGTTTCTCCATTTGAGTTTGGGTTTTATGTAGAGACCTTTTTCTTCTTTTTCTTGTTGACTACGCTTTATACGATACCTGTGGGCAGTTTCTGACGGAGTCGAAACTGACCAATCGTTTATCTGAATAATAGGATTGAAAAACTTGGGAAGAATCCAAGAATGCTCAAAGAATTGACGCATACTTAGTAACCGTCTTAAGAATACTTGAAGTCCGCTCTTACTAGACGAATAAGATATTTCCCCAGACATGAAAGCTTTAGATAATCCAAGAGCGACTAACTTGCATTTTTCAATTGTATCATATTCTTTGCTAAGAGTAATCGCACGTTCTTGAGTTCCCCAAGCTTCAAACTCGATACCATAGTTCCAAACCAGCCAAGCATTTGGATCCATCTCAGCTTGAGTTAATAAATGAAGTAATTTTTCTTCTGTCTCCGGCGGTGGCAACCATCCTGCATTTCTATCCCCCAATTTTGCCACCCTAATAGGTGCAGCATTCCTTCTAAAGGTAGAAATAGTAGCATTATAAACTGCATCCTCTACCATCCAAATACGCCAAAGTCTACTAGCTAAAGAAGTTCCACGTTCATCATATGGATGCAATTTACGAGGTATGAACGAGCAATTGACAGAGCTTAGACGTATCTTCTGTCTTGCAAGAACCTTACTAACAAATTCAGCAGGAAGCTGACTACGAACTTCTTGAGCTTCTGGAGAATTATCTTGTAAGAATTCCCTTAAAGCTTCATCTGGAATAAAACTGATTATTGGATCCATATCAATGATGGGATTATCCATAACATCAATAAAATCAGGATTATGAAAAGCGATATAAGACCAAATTCCTTCAGTGTCATCAAAAAAACAATGCGGAAAACATTCTCCTGTCACTAGAAATTCTTTAACTATTTGCTGAAACCTCTCCAAAAACATGGTTTTCTCAACCATATCCATTAAAGTGTTTTTGATAGTAGGATCAGAACAATTCTCAAGAATTATGTCAAAATCAGATGTCATCATCCCAGAATACATATCAACAGCAGTACCAAAAAATGGATCATATTTATAAAACATTCTCCAATAATAATTAGCTTCTAATCTATTTTTTGGATACCATTGGCGATCTGGACTGTCGAATTCT
>DATKWM010000020.1:0-29879 GCA_035529575.1 Desulfatiglandales bacterium | reverse complement strand
GGCTGATTTTTTGAATGGGAGATGGGTCCAAGGGATAGCTCTAACCAGATTTCCCCGATTTTCCGCTCTCCCGTCAAGATCAAGCTCCTGATTCACTGTCATATCATCCTCGCCCTTCCTGCACTCATCCCACCTTTTCAGCCACATAGTTACCTCCACAACATCATGAGGTCGTTTTGTGTTTGACACACAATGGCGAATCCCATATAGTCAGAGTTCGAAAAAGGAAGTTCTTACCAACTCAACTCAACCAACTATTATATTATTTTCAATGATAGCGCAAAGTTATATTCTATGATGATTTTTTATTTTCGTTCACGAGTTCATCGTCGCACGCGATATCCATAACGCCTACATAAGCTTTTGCACAATTTTGCGCTTCCAACTAATCAATCAGCCATATAACAACTGTTCACAAAAGGAGGGCAACATGAAGGTTGTTTACGAATGCATCAGAATCTTTATTACGCCCAGCAAGGCACTGCATAAGCTTTTTTTACCACTAATTTTCCTTTTTTTTGTGTTTCCGTTGTTGAAAGCATATGGTGTAGAATCGATTAAATATGACGGGTTATATGAATTGGAATTGGTAGGCGATTCAGAGTGGTATAAATATCTTAGATTTTATAGCGATGGGACTGTATTAATTATCTATAGAGAGATAAAATACTCGGAGACGCTTACTGAGTTCAGGAAAAAATGCGCAAAAAATGTAGATTTTGAAAGACGCATGGGAAAGGGTAAAACTGGGAAATACTCAACTCACGAATCGAATATCGAGATTTCTATAATGCCAGATGGATTATATAAGGGTACAATTAAAGGAGATGAATTGCAACTTAGAGCCCCCAAGGGGACCAAGACTACATATAGATTTATAAGTGATATTGATATTGCGAAAGGTGCAACTGCAGAGACGCAGATTCTCGCAAAGAAAACACCGAAACAAGAAACTAAAGTCGAAAAACGGCCGCCAACCAAAAAGGTAACATCAAAAAAGAAGGCTAAGACAGTTGTGCCTGAAAATATCGGGCCCTGGATAACTGTGATTACGCATTATGACAATTTCGGACATCCGGTTAGAAGCGATTTGTTTAATCTAAAAGGTGAACTGGTTGCCAGAAAAGGACGAATTTACTCCGGACCTCAATTGGTGCAAACACTTATAGCCTATCCAGGCGCACTTAAAACTGGTGAAATCTGTGACATTGATCCCAATAAAATTTTTTTTATCACTGACCATGATGCTCACGGCAATCCAAAAACAAATCGCTTTCTCTGCCTCGATAAAGATGGAAATATGATAGTTAAAGATAAAAAACCTCTCTTAGTAGAGTCTTTTTCAGCTGTTCAAAAGGGGCAATTTAAAAATGTCTATGATGGCGCATGGCTTGATTTGAAGATATGGAAATACAATCCTTGCAGCAACTGCAACCAAGTAGCCGGTTATAGTGAAGTCTCATTCGTTTTTTAGAGACGGGAGATTGTCTTGATGTGGGATCAAGTTTGATTTTAAGCATGTCAATAGTTTTCAAAGTTAACAGTTAGGTCCCACTATCTTTACAATTGCACTTTTCCGGGCTAATCGAAATAAATGAACAATACCAGATATTGCGGTTTCCATATCTTTGGTGAAACCTGCACGTCGAGTAGCCCGGGGGAATTTCACCCCCAGGCCCTCAAAGAACCGAACGTGAACCTCTCGATTCATTCGGCTCCTGCCAGCCTTTCTCTTGAAACCTCTCGGTCTCAAGCCGACACAAAAAGCATTCAGCTCCTCCCCCGCCTAAGCGGGGTCGGCTGCCACTTTCTGCGAGCTGGCTCATCCCCTTCGCTCCAGCCCCATTACAGAACCTTCAACACTAATACAGGATGATCCGCCCCCTTCATGCGCATCGATACTTTCCCACTTCGTGGTCCTCACTTATAGGGTTTTCTCTTAACATCACATGAAGAGTTCCCGCGTTCCACACAGAAGCCTAAATCAGAGTCACGCCACCTTTATGCCGGACGCCGCCCAGGCAGTAAGCAGGTTTCCCCCGAACTTATCCTGGTGTAGAGATAGCCACCAGTTTTGACGTCGTCTGTAAGTTTTCGACACCTCATCGGATGGTTCGCTTGCGCTCGTCTCTCTGATTCTCAACTGATCCCGTCTGGCGGGACCTTTTCCTCAACGCTCACCACCATGGCTTTTGACCACAGCAGCTTGGGGTGTTTTGGAGCCCGCTCCTGCAAGCCGACCCCGAGGGACCTTCCCCCATCTTCTGTGCAGCCTCGTGGCGCACTATCTCCAACTAATCAAAGATTTTTAGGGCCATAAAATTGTTGTGATATTCATTTATATCTGCAAAATTGCAAAAGTTGAGATAATCTCAATATATCGGTATTAAATCATAAATCATTAAATCAGGGGACACCATACTTATTTCTTGACATAGTAACACTCCAAGTATACTTTTCTTTTATGGCAAGAATTGCGCGAGTAGTGGCTCCGGGTTTTCCCCACCACATAACGCAACGTGGAAATCGTCGGCAGGCAACCTTCTTTAACGATGCTGATTATCAGGCATACATAGACCTGATGTCTGAATGGTGTTGCCTTTTAAATGTTGAAGTGTGGGCCTATTGTCTCATGCCGAACCATGTACATTTAATTGCGGTACCGGAATCAGAGGATGGTTTGCGATTAGCGATTGGTGAAGCACATCGTCGCTACACAAGACGGATAAATTTCCGTGAGGGATGGAGGGGGCATCTTTGGCAAGGGAGATTTGCCTCATATGTGATGGACGAAGATTATTTACTTGCATGTGTTCGCTATATCGAGATTAACTCTGTGAGAGCCGGGCTTGTAGCGAAACCGGAGCAATGGCCGTGGAGCAGTGCATCGGCACATATATCCGGTTATGATGATACCCTTGTAAAGGTTATCCCGTTGCTTGAAATAACAGGAGGTAAGTGGAAAGAGTTCTTACATGCTCCGGTACGGGAAGAAGAAATTATAAAAATGCGAAGACATGAAAAGACAGGCCGTCCACTTGGCAGCGGAAGTTTTGTAAAAAATCTGGAGACCATGCTTGGCCGCATTCTGAAACCGAAAAAGGCAGGCAGAAGACCAAAGAGTGAGCGGAAATAGGTATGGTGTCCCCAGATTACAGATTATTTTTTTTATTTTACGATTTTTTAGAATTATTTAAGAAAAAATTTTCCCCCCGCACTCAATCCTCTTTGTTGACACACCTACCTTATTTTCTTATCGCTTGACTTTTTTTACAAACAAGATATACTAAAAAGGTCAAAAAATTTATGAGTCTCTATGGGATTAGACGAATTAAATCAATTTGGCCTATTGGAAGAGAAGATTGAATCGCTCATTTCACTGGTAGGCTCTCTTAATGAGGAAAAGGATAACTTAGAAAGGAATATACATGGCCAGGAGAAGAAGATTGGCTCGCTTACTAAGGAGATAGAAACATTAGAGATTGATAGAGACGTAATACGAAAAAGAATAGCAACTCTTTTAGAAAAGATAAACAAATTTACTGTATAGACTTAATAGATATGTACTATGGACGATAAGGTTACAATTAGAATAAAGGATACAGAGTATGCTATAAGAGGCTCTGATGATAGAGAACAGATATTGAAGGCGGCAGAGTACGTGGACAAAAAGCTGAGAGAGATAAATAAGTTTAAAAAGGAACTATCTGAAGACAAGAAGGCTATTTTAACTGCTCTTGATATAGCAGGAGATTATTTTCAGCTTATAAAAGAAAAGGAGGTTCTATTAGCCGAAATCAATAACAGATCCAAAAGATTACTACAAAGTTTGGATTTAGCATTAAACTAAATTATTCCCCTGCTATGTTCGTGATTGGCGGAAGATTTTTGAGCCAACACTAATGTGAACGGGAGTTCCCACTTGCCCTTGTGTGTTTTTTTAGATGGTGAAAAAGACCTAATGGGGTAACGGAATGCCCACCTGCGTGAGCTTAGGTTCAAAAAGAACTGCCGACACGGCATTGCAGCGGGGGAAAATAAAAAGAGTGGATTGATAGGCCTAGGGCTGAGGAATGAATTGTCGCTTGACTTTATAATAGAATAGGTAAAGATATTACAACCGTTGGAAGAAATTGAGTAAAAATAAATTTAGATATACAAGAGATAAACCTTATGCAGGATACTTGATTCGCAAATTTCTCTATTTTTTAAGAATACCATTTAGCGCTTTGTGTTAGTAAGTTTTGCGTAGCATCCATTATCTATCATTCCGCTAAACCTCTATCAATCCTCTCTTTTTGCCTAAAGAAAAATCTTAATAAATAAAAGGCGGTGATGAATATATGTTAGTTACCCCGTTAGTTATTGTTGCATTAATAGCAATTATAGCAGGTGCAGCTATAGGTATCGCTGTTCGTAAAAAGATGTTAGAGAATAAGCTCGATTCCGCAGAAGACTATTCGAGAAAGCTTATCCTTGAAGCCAGCAAACAAGCAGAAACAATTAGAAAAGAGGCTCAGCTACAGGCAAAAGACAAGCTTTATCAAATGAAACTTGATTTTGAGGATGAAACAAAGTCAAGAAAAAAGGAGCTACAGAGCCAGGAAAGAAGATTGTTCCAAAAAGAGGAAACCTTAGACAAGAGGATAGAACAGCTCGAGCAAAGAGAGGGACTAATTGCCAAAGAAGAAGCAGCCCTAGCGAATAGGGACAATGCTTTAAAAAAGAAGGAGGGAGAATTCGATAAGCTGATTGAAGAAGAGAGGCAGAAATTAGAGAGGATTGCCGGTATTTCAGTAAACGAGGCAAAAGAGATGCTCGTTTCTTCTATGGAATCAGAGGCACGCCATGAGGCTTCCAAGCTCATAAAGAAAATAGAGGCTGAGACAAGAGAAATCTCAAATAGAAAGGCACAGGAGATTTTGGCTTTGGCCATTAAAAGATATGCTGGTGATTATGTGGCTGAAGGGAGTGTCTCCGTGGTTAATTTACCAAATGATGAGATGAAAGGAAGGATTATCGGGAGAGAAGGAAGGAACATTAGGGCTTTAGAGGCTGCTACCGGAATAGATCTTATAATTGATGATACGCCTGAAGCCGTAGTCTTGTCAGGGTTTAATCCGATCAGGAGGGAAGTTGCTAAGGTGGCCTTGGAGAGGCTCATTGAAGATGGCAGGATTCACCCGGCAAGGATTGAGGAGATTGTAGAAAGAGTGAGCAGAGAAATTGAGGTACACATTAAAGAGGCCGGAGAACAGGCTACTTTTGATATCGGACTTCATGATATCCATCCAGAATTGATTAAATTAATCGGGCGCCTGAAATATAGATCAAGTTATGCCCAGAATGTGTTAGAGCATTCTATGGAGGTTGCATTTCTGTGTGGTATAATGGCATCGGAGTTAAAATTGGATGAGAAACAGGCCAAAAGAATCGGGCTTCTCCATGATATCGGAAAGGCAGTAGATCATGAGATAGAAGGAGCGCACGCACCCATAGGGGCAGATTTGGCCAAGAAATACGGTGAATCTGAGCAAGTAGTTCACGCTATAGCTGCTCACCATGAGGATATTCAGGCCACGTCTATTATAGATGTCCTTCTTCAAGCAGCCGATACCTTATCTGGCGCTAGACCTGGCGCTCGAAGAGAGATGTACGAGACGTATGTGAAGAGATTGGAGGATATGGAAGAGATAGCCATGTCTTTTAAAGGTGTTAATAAGTCGTATGCAATTCAAGCGGGCAGAGAGATTAGGATAATAGTAGAGAGCGATAAGGTAGATGATTTTGAATCAACAATGATATGCAGTGAGGTAGCAAAAAAAATAGAAAAAGGCCTTGCCTATCCAGGACAGATTAAGGTGACAGTCATAAGAGAAACCAGGGCTGTTGCATACGCCAAGTAAAATTTTAAAACATTTAGCTCGCGTATTGTTAACGTGGAACGAGCAAGATTGATATAGTCTTGTACTAAATAATACATTGCTAACCTCGTAATATCCTACCAGTTTTTTATAGGTTAGAAGTGATTGACCAGCCTAATTTAATATATCTGAATTTCTACAACTTATTGAAATTGAAAAGTTTTTGAGTCTGTTGAAACATTCTTCCCGCTGTTTCAGCGGGGATGAGAGAAGTGCGTTAATTTCTATTTTCTTTTAAAATGATTCAATTATTTCAGGTGTATAAAAATTTTGGCTCAAAAAACCCAGCACTGTTGGATATAAACCTGACAGTAAAAAAAGGGGAGTTCGTTTTCATTACTGGGCCTAGCGGCGCAGGAAAGACTACATTGTTAAAAATAATTTTCTGTGCAGAGAGACCAACAAGCGGTAATGCACTAGTCGATGGAAGGAATCTTAATAGGATCAAGGATCGGGACCTTTCATTGTTGCGTCGAAGAATAGGGGTAGTCTTTCAGGATTTCAAGTTACTTCCAAGGCGTAATGTATTTGAAAATGTAGCCCTCACTCTGGAAATAATAGGGTTTCCTTTATCTATGATTCGTAAAAAGGTTCATCAGACACTGAGGTATTTAAGCCTGACAAACAAAGAGGGTTACTATCCTCCTCAGCTTTCAGGTGGGGAACAGCAGAGAGTTGCTATTGCGAGGGCAATAGTCAATAATCCTTTGATTCTCTTGGCTGATGAACCAACTGGAAATCTTGACCCTGATTTAACCATGGAGATAATGGCTCTTTTAAAAGAGATACATATTAGGGGCACAACAATACTCGTGGCAACACATAGCCAAGAGTTGTTAAAGGACACGACCAGAAGAATAGTTACTCTCAATAAGGGTAGAATAGTATAAATGAAGATTACACTATTTCATTATTTTATCAGGCAGGCTATGGCAAACATTCTTGAGAATCGATTAGTTCACCTGATAGGTATAGGCACAATGTCCATAGCATTCCTTATCTTTTATGCTTTTATTCTTATTTTTGTAAACATAAATCATTGGACAGAGAAGCAAGGAAAAACGTTGACTATGTCTATTTATTTCAAAGAGGAGCCAGACAGTGCTGTAATTGAAAATATAAGAGAAGAATTATTTCTGTTCCCTGGGGTGACTATTAAACAGTTTGTTTCCAAGGATGATGCTATGAAGAGTCTTAGAAGAAAGCTAGGGGAAAAGGCTGGGCTGCTTGATGGTTTAAAGCAGAATCCTTTGCCTGCTTCTCTTGAGATTACTCTTTCGAGAGATAAAGACGGTGATAGCCTTCCGTATCAATTGAAAACGAGACTGGAGAAAATTACTGTAGTTGATGAGGTGCTTTACACCCAGGAATGGATAAAAAGATTTCAGGTTATAATGGAGGCAATAAAGATTGTAGGCATGATTTTTGGGGGACTACTTTTTTTAGCAGCCCTTTTTATCATTACAAATACAATAAAATTGACTATCTATTCTCGAAAGGAAGAAATCGAAATACTCAAGCTGGTAGGTGCGACCAATCGTTTTGTGAAGATTCCTTTTATGATTGAAGGATCAATTCAAGGCTTACTCGGAGGTGCAGTTGCCTTATTCATTCTCTTTTTAGCGTATATAATAGCCATAACCAGAATAGACATTAGCATTGGATTTGCCTCTCTTAATATTGTCTTTCTTTCCCCTCAAATTATTCTTTTCTTGTTGCTTATGAGTGTTATTATTGGTTTTATAGGGAGCACAATATCTGTGGGTCGGTTTTTTAGACTATGAATCAGATAGTTAAAGGTTTTCTACCACTTTTTTTTATACTATGTGCCATTATTTTCATCTTTTTCTTTTTAGATTTCTTAAGGGCAGAAGAGAGATCCTCTATTGAAAGCAATAACTCCCAGATTCAGCAGGTAGGAAAAGATCTTTTAGAACAACAAGGAGAACTGCTCAGTGTTGATATTAAAGAAAAAGGCATCTTGGGAGAGATCGAACGACTGGAAAGAGAGGTGGTCATACATAAGAGGTCTTTAAAGGAGCTATCGAGCAGGATAAAAGAGATTTCATACGAGATTAAGGGTGGGCAGAAAAGGATTCAAAGACTGGATGAGTCTTCCAGTGCTGCCAGGACATATTTAAAAAAGCGGTTAATAGCTTTCTATAAGTTTGGGAGGTCTGGGTATGTATGGCTTCTCGCGAGCTCTGCTACTCTACAAGAATTCCAGAAGACTATAAAGTATATGAAGGCTATTATGGCACAGGATAGACAAGTGCTGGATATTTTGGACATGCAGATGAGACAGGTCGAGAGCGAGTTAAGTAGACTCAAGGAAAATGTGGCCAAGGTCGAGGAGTTAAAAAAGGTCAAAAACTCCAGGATGGCACTACTTGAAAAATATATTGAAAAAAAAGTTTTTTTGTTAATGAAGACGCATAGAGAGAAGGAATTTTATGCGAAAGCGGTTGAAGAATTGAAAGAGGCGACGCGGGCTTTAAGTGAGACCATGATGCATTTAGAGACTAAAGAAAAGGAAAGCATGTTACCGGAAAGCTTTGCTAAAATGAAAGGAAAATTACCTCTCCCGTTAAAAGGAAAAATACTGAGAGACGTGAAACAATTTGGATTTAATCCATTTATGCATAGAAAGGGAATATATATCACAGGTTCTCCAGGGGAGGCGGTTAGATCGGTTTTTCCTGGCAGGATAGACTATTCCGGATGGTTTAAAGGATACGGCCAGTTGTTGATTATTGACCATGGATACCATTATTTTACTGTCTTCGCCCACCTTGAGGAAATAGTTAAGGAAAAGGGGGAGGCGGTTTCAGGAGGAGAAGTAATTGGTGTGATAGGAGATCCTGGCTGGCAGGTAGGCCCAGGGGTATATTTTGAAATACGAAGAGGAGGGAATCATCTTGACCCCAAAAGATGGCTTCAATAGGATACAATGTGTTTAAAAAAGGGAAATATATTTCAAAAAAAGGAGAAGGGGGATGTTAAAAACAAGACATAACCATTTTTTTTACAAGACAACTATTTTCATTGTTTTGCTATTGTTGTGTGTAATCAACAATGGTGATCAAGATATTTCGGCTGGTACAAAAGAGGTATATAAGAATATAGAGGTTCTGAGCGAAGTCTTACATAAGATTGAAAGAAATTATGTGGAAGACATAGATCCCCAGGATGTTCTATATGGGGCTATAAAGGGTATGGTGAGGACCTTGGATCCCCACTCCTTTTTTATGAGCCCAGAAGAATACAAGGAATTGATGGTAGAGACAAAAGGAAATTTTTCTGGTGTAGGAATTGAGATAACTATCAGAAACCAGGTTCTTACTGTGGTCTCACCTATTGAAGGGACACCTGCATTTAAGGCCGGGATAAAGGCAGGAGATCAGATAATCATGATAGGAGACAAATCAAGTAAAGAGTTATCCATTATGGATGCAGTTAAGCTCATTCGGGGACCTAAAGGGAGCAAGATTAAACTCACCATTAGGAGGAAAGAGATAGAAAAACCCATAGACTTTATGATTACCAGGGATGTGATACCAATTAAGAGTGTTCGCTCATTTTCCCTTCCTTTCGATATAGGTTACATCAGGATTTCTAATTTCCAGGGCAATACGAGCAAAGAACTCTCTAAGGCCTTAGAAGATATGGAGAATAAAAAGGGATTGAAGGGTTTGATTTTGGATTTGAGAAACAATCCTGGAGGACTTCTGTCTCAGGCGGTAAAGGTAGCTGATGAATTTCTTGATTCAGGGCTGATTGTTTCTATTAAAGGCCGGGATAAAAAAGAAGAAGAAAGTGTCGCTCACAAGAACGGTAAGCCCAGAAAATATCCAATGATTGTCTTGGTTAATGAGGGAAGTGCAAGCGCATCAGAAATAGTGGCAGGGGCTTTACAGGATAACAAGAGGGCCCTTATTTTAGGCTCTACTACCTTTGGAAAAGGTTCCGTCCAGACCCTTTTTCCACTTTCAGATGGTTCAGGATTGCGCCTCACAACTGCTATATACTATACTCCAAGTGGAAAATCAATACAGGCAAGTGGTATTGAGCCGGATATAAAGGTTGCCTTTATACCACCAAAGGAAGAGGCTGAACCAAAAAAACCCGCTTTCATAAGAGAAATGGATTTGAAAGGCCATATCAAAAAAGAGACTCCAGATTTAAAGGAAGTGGAAAAGAGTGGGGCTGTGCCAGATGAGGAGTCTCGCATCCAAACCCGTATCGATAATGATAATCAGTTAAGAAGGGCGATTCAGATACTTCGCTCTTGGAATATTTTCTCTACATTAGAAAGCAGATAGACTGTATCTGCTCAAAGAACAAGCAGTTTTACCCGCCTCGGGTTAAAATCTACTAGATTTTGAGCAATTACAATAGCCTCAAGAATAGAGGTGAAATGCCATTACATGGTTAAATCAAAAGACAAGAAAAAAATAAGACTTAGTGTAACCCTTGTCAGCCTTGGTTTTGCAACTATAATTGTTATCATAGTAATAAGGTATCTCTCAATACCGGATAAATCGAGATCTTCGTTACCATTTGAAGAGGTGTATCTCTATTCCAAGCAATTAAGTCGAGGCATATATCTTATAGATAAGTCTATTTCTGATGGATTCTATACAATAGGAGTGCCAGAAGAAAATATAGTTTTTCCATCTGTTCTTCCGAGACAGAAAGATAAATACAGGTGGAATTTTAGTAGCATAGAAGCGAGGATTCCAAAACAGTTTTCTGTTTTCAAGGTGGGAGAGGAAATCAAAGAAAGGATTTCTCAGTTACCAATACCGACACAAATTACTATAGATAAAAAATCAGACAATGAAATAATCTACACTGTGTACTGCAAAGGCCTGTATACTCATAGATTAAAAATTATGCGAGAGGACAAAAAGATTTCTCATCGTTTCCCATATCCCAAAATAGGTATTATAATAGATGACTTGGGCTATGACATTTCTCTTGCAAACGCCCTTTTGGAGCTCGATTTACCCCTCACCTTTTCTGTGTTACCTTTTACCCCTAATACGAGGTTAATTGCACGTAAGGCCTGGAATGATGGTCGGGAAACAATGCTTCATCTCCCCATGGAACCAATGAATTATCCTGCTATTAATCCAGGGGATGGGGTGTTGTTGGTATCTATGGATAGAGAAATGAGTTTGGATACACTTAATAGGGATTTGAGCCAGATTCCTTTTGTTGCTGGTGTAAATAATCATATGGGGTCGAGATTTACAAAAAACGAGGAGAAGATGGTAACAGTATTGGCTGAGCTAAAAAGGAAAGGGCTTTACTATATTGATAGCAGAACAAGCTGTGATACCGTGGCATTTGATGTGGCAAAAAAAATGGCTCTCAGGACAGCAAGCAGAGATATTTTCTTAGATAATCATCTCTCAGAAAATGCCTTAAAAATACAAATGGAGAGACTGCTTAGCGTGGCTAGACATAAGGGTAGTGCTATAGGGATAGGACACCCTCACAAAAAGACCTTTGATTTATTAAAAAATTTCCAGACGACCTTTACTAATGAAGCCGAGGTTGTGCCTGCTTCTAACTTGGTGAATAACTAATATCCAATACCTGTACATTCTATAAAAGGAGGATCTTTTGAACATACCGCTTCTAGATTTAAAGGCCCAATACAAATCCATTAAAGAGGAAATCATAGCAGCCACTATGGAGGTGTATCAGTCGCAGAGATTTATCCTAGGGCCGAAGGTCGATGCATTGGAGAACGAAATAGCCGCTTACACTCAGGTCAAGTATGCGGTGGGTGTTTCGTCGGGCACTGATGCACTACTCATATCATTAATGAATGCAAATATATGTCCTGGAGACTTGGTAGTCACTTCTCCTTATACCTTTTTTTCCACTGCTGGTTCAATTACCAGGTTAGGCGCTATTCCTGTGTTTGTAGACATAGATACCCATACCTATAATATTGATCCTGAGAAATTGGAGAAAAAAATTTCAACACTGAATACAGATGAGAGGACCCGCTTAAAGGCAATAATGCCTGTTCATCTTTTTGGGCAATGTGCAGACATGGAAGACATTATTGTCATAGCAAAGTCTTTCAATTTAGTAATTATAGAGGATGCAGCTCAGGCTATTGGAGCGGAACACGGATTTAGCGATGGATTGTTTAAGAGAGCTGGATCAATGGGCACCTATGGCTGTTTTTCTTTTTTCCCCTCAAAAAACCTTGGCTCTTTTGGAGATGGAGGCATGGTTACTACAAATGATGAGAAAATATATCAAGAACTTAAGATAATAAGGGTCCATGGGTCTCAACCAAAATATTACCATAGAACTATCGGTGGAAATTTCAGGCTTGACGCCCTTCAAGCAGCTATTCTGTTGGTAAAATTTAAGTATCTTGATCAATGGACTGAAAAAAGAAGAGAGAATGCATACATTTATAGAGAGTTGTTTGCGCGTAAAGGTTTGGAAGAGATCGAGCTTCCTTTCGAGAAAAAAGGTAGACATATATATCATCAATTTGTCGTAAAGGTTGATCGGAATAGAGATGAATTAAAGCAATATTTAGTCAATCAGGGGATAGGTTGCGAGATTTATTATCCAGTTCCGCTCCATGTTCAAGAATGTTTTCGATATTTAGGGTATCGCCCAGAGGATTGTCCTGTTTCCGTTGAGGCTGCAACACAGACCCTTGCCTTACCAATTTACCCGGAGTTAAAATATGAGCAGATTGAATATATTGTAGAAAAAATAAGTTCATTTTATAAAGGCAATATCGGTAGTTAGTTGTCAGTCACCGGCATTGGTATTATTAGGTGTCTTCATAACCCAAGATCTTAACATTTATCCGCCAGACCCGCCTGCCGTCCAGCGGGTAGGCTTAAGGCGGATTTATGTCAAGCCCGCCCTGGCGCGATGTGATTATAACAAGCTATTGTACCTTTAGCACTAAGTGAACGGTAACTATAAAATTTAACCCTTGCATGCCAGGTCTGGGCCAGGGTTTATTGGCGTTCAGTACAAAACTATGATCAGGTTGAGTAAAACGATTATCGGCCCGCCCTCCCCGTCCCGAGACCGGGACGGGATCGGGACGGGCAAGTAGTATGGTACTTACTCCATCAACTTGTCAATTTGAGGCGAAGCCTCGCTAGACACTTAGGAGGGCATAATAGAGAGATTATCACCGGTAAAGCAATATTGACACAAACAAAATATTGGGAGAATATTACATCATGACCGAAGACCTCTTTACATTTTATCAAATGCCTCAACTACATGATCCTATACTTATTGTTGGGTTTGGAGACTGGTCAAATGCTGGCAATGTTGCCCTGAAGTCGATAGAATACATTATTGAAAAAAAGAGGGCTACATTGATAGCTGAGATAGATCCGGACTATTTTTACCAGTTTACTCAAAACAGACCAGTTGTTACTATCAAAAAAGGAAGGCTTTATGGTCTGGTTCTAAAAAAGATATCTTTTTATTTTTGGCCTAACAAAGAAGGAAAAAATGATCTTATCCTCTTAAAGGCACAGGAGCCAGACTATAGATGGTCTATGTTTATTCAGGCCCTGTTTCATTTATGCAAACAATGGGGCGTTTCTCTTATTGTCAGCCTTGGGGGGATGTATGATGATGTCCTTCATACTGAGACCATAGTCTCTGGAGTGTATCCCTTTGGGGATTGGAAAGATGTTTTTGTTGATAAAGATATTCCTCTCATTGAATATGAGGGTCCCTCTGGGATACATGCACTTATTATGCAGAAGGCAGAAAAAGAAAGCTACCCATTTATTGGGCTTTGGGGCCGCTCACCATTATACTTGAGAGGTACAAATTTTAGGGTAGTAATTAGGATCGTTAATCTTCTGGCCTCTTTCTTTGCCTTTTCTATTGATATGGATGAACTTGAGAGTTCTTTAAAGGAATTTGAGAATCAAATTGGGGAAATCTTGGAAAATAATTCAGAATTACAGGAATATATAGAGAAGATTAAAAAAATCAGGAGCGGGAAACTGCGGAAAAAAGATACACCAAAGATTATAAACATAAAAGATTTTATGAGGCAGAGGGATTCATAGCGGTGATGGGTCTATCTTCGCCTGAAAAAGGCTGTCAAAAAAGTTCTTTTATCGAGGTATAGAGATATGTCTAATGTCGTTGTTGTTGGCACACAGTGGGGTGATGAAGGAAAAGGAAAGGTAGTTGATCTTCTCAGCGCTCAGGTAAATAAGGTAGTCAGATTTCAAGGGGGCAATAACGCCGGACACACGCTTGTGGTGGATGGTAAGAAATCTATTTTCCATGTTATACCTTCGGGGATTCTTTATCCAGGTACGAGATGCCTTATTGGCAATGGAGTAGTAGTTGACCCTGAGGTTTTTTTAGAGGAGATACAAGGACTCTTTGATAAAGGAATAGCTATTAATCCCAAAAGATTAGGTGTAAGCGAGAGGGCCCACCTCATTATGCCTTACCATAAGGCCATTGATATAGCCCGTGAAAAGACAAAAGGGGCTTCCAAGATCGGGACTACTGGTAGAGGCATAGGCCCATGCTATGAGGATAAGGTGGCCAGAGTGGGAATAAGAATCATTGATTTAACAGATCCGGATATATTAAAGGAGAAAATTAAGGCAAACTTAAAAGAGAAAAATTTTTATCTCACTAATCTTTTTGGAAGCGAACCCCTGGAATATCAGCCTATCGCAGAGAGATACCTTTCAATAGCTCACGAGCTTTCCCCATTTATTGTTGATGTCTCCACTGAATTGGATGAGGCCATGAGAAGGAATGAAAACATCCTTTTTGAGGGAGCCCAAGGAACACAATTAGATATTGACCACGGCACATATCCTTATGTCACCTCTTCCAACCCTGTGGCAGCAAATGCATGCATAGGAGCAGGAATAGGGCCGAAGAGATTGGACAGCATTGTCGGCATTGTAAAGGCATATACAACTCGCGTTGGTGCTGGTCCATTTGTCTGTGAGCTCATTGATGAGACCGGTGATTACCTTCAAGAAAAAGGGCAAGAATTTGGTGCCACAACTGGCAGGCCACGCAGGTGTGGCTGGCTGGATCTTGTTGTAGTCAGATATTCAGCCCGCATAAATGGGCTGACCCATCTGGCAATAACAAAGCTCGATATATTAACAGGTTTGAATTCGATTAATCTATGTGTCGCATATGAGTATAAGGGAAAAAGGCTTGAAAATATCCCGGCTCAGTTGTCTATCCTTGACAAATGTAGCCCTGTGTATGATGCGATGGATGGATGGCAGGAAGATATCTCTGGGGCGAGGACCATTGGAGACCTCCCAAGCAATGCTCAGGCCTATGTAAAAAGGATTGAGAAGTGTGTCGGCATTCCAGTTTCGATTATATCTGTTGGCTCAGAGAGGGATGAGACGATTGTGTGTAAAAATCCATTTAATAATAAGTAAGTGTTCAGCTATCAGCAGTCAGCTTTCAGTAGTAAAAGGATTCTAAAAATTAGGAGTTGTTTTCCAATAGATACTTTCATAGTAAAAATGTTTTTTGCTTTTCTGGCTGACTGCTGGTTGCTGATCGTTGAACGTTTTTAATTGAATGGCCTTTTCTGGTAGGTGGCGCTATAATAAATGTTGTTACCACTAGTATGGCAAAGGCGGTATAGATTATTGTAAACAACCACCCGGGTGCATTATAATACAGAAGAGAGTCAATAATAGTGCCGATAAAGGAGACCTTCTCTTCAGAAAGGTTAGGAGCATACCTGAGTTTAAATTCAAGGACTGTTAAAGGACAATTTATCCCCAATAATGCCTCCAGAGCAACCCCCACAATAGCCAACAAGTGAGTGATACGAAAGGGAAGGTTTCTTATCCATTTCCACCTAAGAATGATGCCTACGACAATAAGGATAAACCCCAGAATAACATAGATAACATATCCAAGATGAATGATAGCAATTACATCGGCTAAGAATAAATAAGGCATGGCAAAACAATAGTTAATTTTCTGCAGAAACTTTTTTATCATCTAATGTTATCATACTATTTCGGTAATTTTCCAATTTTTATATTCATAGGAAAATCCTTGACTTTTTATAATTTACGAGTATAGAGATAAAATACAAATACAGATGCAGCAATAATGATTTTTTCTCTATTTAACGATTCAATCATGCCGCCAAAACAGAAGATAGTTGTCTCTTTTGCAGAAAAGGCAGGAATCGTGGACGTGAGCTATATGTCCGAAGCAGCCCAGAGACTCGATGTCCAGCGCTCTCTTGTATTTTACCAAAAAAAACCGCACGATAATGTAATCAGGCTATCCAGAGAGGAAAATGTAGAGCTTATCGAAGCCCCCAACCCCAAGCAGGAAATCAAGACAATTAATGAAAGATTTGGCAAAGATAAATACGATATTATTATTAAAAATCTGGAGGACATGAGAGCCAGCATGATGGACCCATTTTGACACAAAGAAAGGGGGTGAAACCGCATCTTTATGTTGAAAGAATAATTTAACTTACCATAAAAAAGGAGGGGGTTATGAACTCATTACTTTTGGCAGTCATATGTTTTGTGCTTTTTATTATTGCCTATCATACCTATGGAAAATACCTGGGACAAAAGATATTCAAGATTAATCCTGATGCCAAGGTCCCTTCTTCAGAGCTGCGCGATGATATCGACTACGTTCCCACAAACAAGCACATACTTTTCGGACATCATTATACCTCCATTGCCGGCCTGGCGCCGCTTGTGGGACCTGGTATAGCTCTTATCTGGGGATGGGTCCCGGCCCTCATATGGATCGTGTTCGGATCCATTTTTTTGGGTGCGGTTCACGATTTCGGGGCTCTGGTAGTGTCTATGCGGGCAAAGGGCCGTTCGGTCGGTGATTTAGTCAGTGACCTTATTAATCCCAGGGTCAGACAGCTCTTTTTACTTATCATCTTTTTTCTGGTCTGGATAGTGCTTGCAGTGTTCTGCCTGCTTATCGCTATGTTATTCGGTATGTATCCCCAGGCTGTATTTCCTGTCTGGCTTGAAATACCCATCGCTGTCTGGCTGGGCCATATGGTTTACAAGAAGGGGAAGAGTCATACTACATTGGCCATTGTAGCTGTGGTCATCATGTACATAACCGTCATCATAGGTGCTTACTTGCCGATAAAGATGCCCGGTATGTTCGGTATGAGCAACATAATGGTCTGGATGATTATCCTTTTCGTCTATACTTTTATAGCCTCTTCTCTTCCGGTCCAAACCCTGTTGCAGCCAAGAGATTACATCAATGCGCATCAGCTTTTTGTCGTTTTTGCGCTCCTTTTTATTGGGGCGATCTATGCCCATCCACCGGTTGTGGCACCGGCTGTTAACCTATCTCCAGAAGGGGCTCCAATGATTATCCCAATGCTCTTTGTGATCATTGCCTGTGGGGCCATTTCAGGATTTCATTCCCTGGTCAGCTCGGGCACCTCTTCCAAACAGTGTGCTAACGAAAGAGATTGTAGATTTGTGGGATATGGAGGAATGTTGATGGAGGGGTCCCTTTCGGTCCTGGTAATCGTTGCCTGTGGCGCTGGCATCGGCCTCGGTCTTGTCATCAAAGGAGGGGAGGTTTTAACTGGCGCTGCTGCATTCACGCACCACTATGCATCGTGGGGTGCCGCATCAGGTCTTGCATCAACGCTTGATGCCATTGTGCAAGGCTCGGCCAACCTCCTGGCAAGCTATGGTATCCCTATGAAGATAGCAGTAACAATTATGGGGGTCTTCATAGTCTCTTTTGGTGCCACTACCCTGGATACGGCAACCAGAATCCAGCGATATGTCGTCGCTGAGCTGGGAGCAAGCTGGAAGGTAAAGCCCATGACCGGCAGGTATACGGCAACATTTATTGCAGTGGCTACGGCCCTGATCCTCGCCTTTTACTCCGGAGATGGTAAGGGTGGCCTGGCCCTTTGGCCTTTGTTTGGAGCGACCAACCAACTTCTGGCAGGCCTTACCCTGTTAGTCCTCACTATCTATCTGTTAAGAAAGAAAAGGTCCATAAAGGCTGCCCTTATTCCCTTTATATTCATGGTGGTTATGGATGGCTGGGCAATGCTGATAAACATAAGAAACTACGCTGCAACAGGTAAGGTGTTCCTGCTTGTCTTGGCGGTTATCATCTTTTTACTCCTGATCTGGATGATTCTAGAAACCCTTATCGCAACGAAGGTACTGGAGCGGAAAGTTGAGGGTGAGCCGTTTCCTAGCTTTGGTTAGTCTGTAAGTATTACAGCAAGAAAGGCAGGCTTTAGGCCTGCCTTTCTTGTTACTCCGTAGGACTTGCCTCTATAAAGTAATCTTCCTATAATCTTGCACATCAATAAGGGAAAGAGCACTATGTTTTAACTCTTTCTCAATTCTATTCTTACCTGTTTGTTTGTGATAATAAAGACTCTCAAACCTTTGTATTGTAGTAGCCTTTGGCAACCGATTTTTGGTATAGTTTAACCTATGAAAGGCTTATTATTTTTGGATCAGGTGACTTAATGAGAAAACATAGAAAGATCGGACTGGCATTGGGTGGTGGCGGGGCAAGAGGCTTTGCCCACATAGGGGTTATGAAGGTTCTGGAAAAAGAGAAGATAACGCCTGATATTATTGTAGGAACGAGCATAGGCTCTATTGTGGGAGGTGCCTTTGCAAGCGGGATGAAGATTGAAGAAGTGGAGAAGAGGGCTGAGTTGTTTTTAGAAAGCGATCTTTATCAATCATCCGAGCTTAAGGCTATGGGGGATGCAGAGAGTGGAGCCGAACAAAGGCTGAGCAGGCGTATTCAGTCCTATTTTATGACCAAGATTCGATTGACCCAGGCACTCTATAGGCCGAGCATTTTGCAAATAGATGAAATGCAGGAGTTTGTGAACTTTTTTATACCTGATATACAAATAGAAGAAACAATAATTCCTTTTAGAGCAGTAGCAACCGATCTAAGGAGCGGTGAATGCGTTGCCCTTAAAAAAGGCTCTTTGCGGCGCTCTATATTAGCCAGCTCTGCTGTTCCTGGTGCTTTACCCCCGGTTGAGATTAACGGAAGACAATTGTCTGACGGTGGTATTATTTGTAATGTGCCTGTACAATATCTCTTTGAAGAAGGCGTCCAAGAAGTAATTGCAATAGCTGTGGATAGGGATATAGCTTTATGCTCGGAGCTTCAAACAGCTGTGGACATATATGTAAGGGCTGGCGAGATACAGGGATTTCACCTGGAGAAATACAGCCTCGAAAATGTCGATATTGTTATTAGGCCACAAATCGGCGCCATTCATTGGACTGATTTTTCCCGATCAAAGGAATTGATCTCCCTTGGCGAGGCAGCGGCTATGAATAGTCTTCCTGAGATACAAAGGTTGGCGAAGCGAATCTATAAGCGGGACGTACTGGAAGGGCTAAAGAGGGCAGCCAAAAAGCTTTTTGGTGTCACACCATCAAGAAGCGGGTAATTATGCTCAGATAGAGCAGGAGTCCAAGCACATCGTTTGATGTGGTAATGAATGGTCCGGCAGCTAATGCTGGGTCAATGTTTAGTTTTCTGAGGAGAAGAGGAACAAATGCTCCAAAGGAGCCGGAGAAGAGTATTACTGTGATCAGGCTCATCCCTACCCCTACACCTAATTTGGGATCAGATAACCAGAAAGCTACTACAAGCCCTAACAAGATACCGCATAGAATACCATTTATCAGGGCGACCCGCAGCTCAGTTAGAAGTCTTCTACCAGTATGAACTATACTTATTTCGCCTGTTGCAAGGCCTCTGATAACGACAGTAGCTGCCTGGGTGCCGGTGTTCCCACCCATTGCCATTATTACTGGTATAAAAAAAGACAGGGCAAGTATTTTTTCAAGAGAGCCATGAAAGTGGTTAATTACGATAGCTGATATAAGCCCTCCAAAGAGACCCAAAAGTAACCACGGGAGGCGAGCCCTGGATATTTTCAATGCTGATTCTTCAGCAATTTCCTGATCCAAAACACCTGCCATCAGAGAGAAATCCTCACTGGCCTCCTCTTCCATGACATCTATAATATCATCGTGAGTAATTCTCCCTATCAGTTTATGCTGGTTGCTCACGACTGGTACGTGCGTAAGATTGTATTGTTTAACGATTCTGGCGATCTCTTCCTGGTCGGTGTCAGCAGCTACACTAAGCACATCGGGGTTCATTACATCTTTAATCTTTGTGTCTCTTGGCTCAAGAAGGAGATCCTTCATAGAAACAACCCCTACCAGCTTGCCGTCATTATCCACCACCCATACATAATAGATGTTTTCAACCTCTTCCCTCTTGTTTCTGATATTTTCTATGGCTTCTCTGATTGTTGATTCGGCGTTAACCGAGACAAATTCCAGGGCCATGATACCGCCAGCGGTGTCTGTTTTATAGCCAAGCAGTTTTTGTAACTCTTCAGATACATCAGGCTGAACCAAACTGATTATTTTTTGAGTCCTTTCTCTTGGAAGATAACTGAAGATATCTGTGGCATCATCTGAATTCAGTTCATTTAAGATCTGGGTGATTGTCTGATCATCAAGTTCATGAGCAATTTTTTCCTGGAGTGGTGCTGATATCTCTTTCAAGACCTCGCCAGCCCTTTCAGGGGTAAGAAGGGTAAACACAGCGAGCATTTCATCACTGTCCAGGTGTTCTACTAAATCAGCAAGATCTGCTGGATGAAGCTCCTCAATTAACCTTTCCATATCTGAATATGCCTGCTCCTGGATCATATTTCTTATGGTATCAAGGAGGTTTTTATAGTCGATTTGGGTCATTTTTAAAACTCGAATTGATTAATGGTCACTTGTTATTCGTAACTCGTTAAACCTTCAATTCACAATCCGTAATCCATAAATCTCGAAATTCCTAAATAAGATTCTGGTAGTTCTCGATATTTTTCGGTGCATTTTAATGCATTATTTTTTAGCCTTCAGAGAGATTATTTCAGCAACCTTCCTTCCAGAAAGGATCATTCCACCAAAGATAGGGCCCATGCGAGGGCCACCAAAGACATTGTTGGCTGCCATTCCAGCGACAAAGAGGCCAGGGAAGACCTCTTTGGTGTTATCTACGGTGAACTGCTCTCCTTTCTCTGCCCACAAGGGCATTTCCCCGACCACGTCTCCAGTTTTTGTATTTAGCTTTACGTTCATTTTTCGTGTCACAATTCTGCAAATTTCCGCTGGGTGACCGGTCCCATCCACCACATAAGATGCCTTTATGCCAAGGGGATCCACATGGAGCCCCAGATTTTCCACGGGAGACCAGCTAATGACAAGCCCAGAAACCCTGGGCTGACCGTTCTCTTCCCTGAACAGCACGTCCGTCGCTTTTATCAGATTAAAGATAACTGTTCCTGCCTTGACGCACTTTGAAATAATGGTAGAAGAGGATTCAACACTGTCCATGGTATGGTAGCCATCCCCCTTTGGGCGATATGCGATTCCCATCTCTTCTATTATATGAATGGCATCATCCTGAATGACAATCTCGTTGAACATCATGCCACCACCCCACATACCGCCACCAGGTGCAAGTTTTGATTCAAATATAACTGCCTTGAGTCCTTCTTTTGCAAGATAATAGCCTGCAATCAGATTAGAAGGACCTGCTCCTACAAGCGCTACATCGACAGTTAAAGATCCGAGAAGCTTTTCCATGTAAGATTCAATAATAGATCTGGAAATAGCAATATCATCTAGTTTCATTTTTCCCTCCAAGAGAAAGCATAAACATTTAAGATTACCTCTTGATTTGTACTATGATTAGGCAACACAGGATACCCTTTTTTGATCACAAGTCAATAAAATATTGACATGTCTTTTTCCTCGAATCTCAACTACAAAATCCCCATACTCCTTCCTGCAAAAAACGAGTTTTTATAAAAAAATGTGTCATTTTATTGCTTAGCTATCATATCCTGGGTTTCTGATGGCTGTTTGATACTATAGAATACCTTTCCCAGAATTCATTTTGATCTCTTCCGCCACAATAAGCGAGGATTAACCTGTAAAGAGGAAAGGGGGAAAGCTTGACATAAGAAATTTTTTCAAATATTGTCCTTTATTAAGATTATTAAACCCAAAAAAATGAAAGGAGGTTTCTATGAGTAACAATCAGGAGAACAACGGCTATGGGATCACGGTTTTTAGACCGGGAACCCCGCCGGGTGCGAAAAGGAGGGGAATGATCTTTTTCATTATTCTTTGCCTGATCATCCTGATTCAGGCCTTTTATTGGCTGTTTGCTAATTCGGCCGAACCATTCGTATTGGGAATGCCTTTTGGCATGTTCTTTATCGTGCTTTTCATTGTAATTGAATTTGTAGCGCTTTTGATCGTTTACTTTGCTGAAGCGAAGGATGTCGCGGAAGGAGGTGGTTCCTAATGTCATGGATCACGGTTACCATAATAATCTTCATCTATCTGTTATTTATTCTGTTTCTGGGATCCTCGGCAGGTCGCGGCAGGGAAAGCTCTGTTGTCGAATATATTGCGGCCAGCAGGAACCTCGGTTTTTTTGTGATGTACTTCTTGATGGGAGGGGCTATTTTTAGCGCCTTTGCCTACCTGGGCGGACCTGGGTGGGCCTATTCCAAGGGGGCAGCCTCCTTTTACATCTTAGGGTACTGCGCTCTGGGCCTGGTACCTTGGTGGCTGTGGGGCCCCCGAGCGTTCCGCGCCGGCCGAAAATTCAACTACGTGACCCAAGCGCAGCTCTTTATGGATCGGTTCCAATCCAAGGCCTTGTCTGTGATCATTGCGATCGTTTCCATCTTGGCTTTTATCCAGTATATTACGTTGCAGATGAAGGGCAGCGCCTATATTTTTGAGGTCGCCTCAGGAGGACGCATACCGTTTTGGGCCGGAGCGCTCATCGCCTACGTGGTGGTTGTCATTTACGTCCTCTACGGCGGTGTCCGCGGCGTGGCGTGGACCAACGTCTTTCAGGGCGCCTTTATGATTGTCATTGCCTGGATACTGGGGCTCTACTTTGCCTACAAGCTTTATGGCGGGCCCGCGGATATGTTTCGGCAGATTATGGAGGCCAAGCCAACCCATCTCCTTGTCGGTCCCGGGACAAAAATGAGCTTTGCCGGGTTCAGTAGTGCGCTGCTGGTGTCGGTGCTGGGATTTGCCATGTGGCCTCATTTGTTTATGAAGGCGTACACAGCGCAGAGCGAAAAGGTGCTTAAGCAAACCATCGTTATGTATCCCACCTTCGCCATCTTTATGGTACCGGTGCTCTTTATCGGGTTTGCCGGGATTATGCAGGTGACCCCCGATGTATTGGGCCCCCCTGATCGGATCTTACCGTGGATGTTTATGCACCTGAAATTTCCTGCTATCGTCGTAGGATTGGTTCTGGCCGCAGCCCTTGCCGCTGCCATGTCCACTCAGGACACCATCACGCACGCGGCGGGTTCGATCTTCGCCCAGGACCTTGTGGAGCCCTTGAAAAAGGAAAAGCATACGGACAAAGAGGCAACCCGGTGGATCCGAATCTCCGTAGTGGGAGTCGCGGCATTCTCGTATCTGGTCGCCATCTTTGGTGGGCAGACATTGGTTTCGCTGTTGTTGGGGGCTTACGGATCTATCGTTCAACTGCTCCCGTTGGCTGTGGCAACATTCTTCTGGCCGAGGGCAACAAAGGCCGGGGCAATCTGCGGAGTCCTTGTGGGTGTGCTCTACAATTATGGGATCGTGCTCAATTTCATCCCGCAGTTCTGGGGCATCCATCCAGGAATCCAGGGTCTGGTCCTCAATTTTATCGTCCTGATCGTTGTCTCCCTGCTCACCAAGCCTATGGATAGGGAACACGTGCGTAAGTTTGTCACCTTGTAAGCTGCCGGCGGGATGAAGGGAAACTTCATCCCGCCCGGCTATCGTAGTATGTTGTAACCTAAAGGCTTGCTTCAACGTGAACAGTGCATAGAATGTGTCCGTGGTATGCGTGTGGAAGGGGTGAGGATTGAACTTGGATAACCGGCATGCTGGCCCTCTGAGACTGCAGTTCAAGGTGCCCTAAATGCACCCCCGTTAATGCAAACTACGTATTGTCTGTGTTGCGACGTCCTCAAATCTTTGGAGGTATTCCTATGATGGATTTTACAAAACTCGTGCGTGAACATAAAGACCTTATCACTAAATTGCGTCGAGACCTACATCTGATTCCAGAACCTGCTTACACGGAAAAGAAAACCTCTGCGTATGTAGCGGACTACTTAGGGAAGCAGGGGCTTGAAGTACAGACGGGAATTGCTCAGACTGGTGTCGTGGGCTTGATGAAACTGCCGAGACCCGGTAAAACTTTGATGATCCGATCCGACATGGACGCCCTTCCTGTTATCGAAGCAACAGGCCTTCCTTTTGCTTCAACGCACGAGGGAGCGATGCACGCATGCGGCCATGACGGCCACATGTCTATGGTACTGGGTGCTGCAACAGTTTTGAATAATGTAAAGGATAAGTTGAACGGAAACATCAAGTTCCTGTTTCAGCCTGCTGAAGAGGGCCCTGGAGGCGCCAAACCAATGATTGAGGCAGGTGTTATGGAAAATCCCAATGTGGATTTTTCTGTAGGGTGTCATGTGTGGCCTGCTATACCTGAGAATACCATAGGGGTGAAGGCCGGTCGCCTCATGGCAGCTATGGATCGCTTTGACATTAGGATTATCGGCAAAGGGGGCCATGGCGCCATGCCCCATCTATGTGTGGATGCGCTTGAGGTAGGTACCCAGGTCGTTAACGCACTGCAACGCATTGCAAGCCGGCAGATGAATCCCTTAACCCCAGCGGTGGTTACTGTCGGCAGTTTTCAGGCCGGCAGTACCTTTAACGTTATCCCTGGGGAAGCCGAGATGTGCGGTACAGCAAGAACGTTTGATCGAGATATTTGGAACTCCTGGCCCGAGCGCATTGAAAAGATTGTTCGTGGCGTCTGTAGGTCAATGGGCGCAGATTACGAACTGAAATATACGCAAGGGTATCCGCCATTGCTTAATGATGAATCAATGGCTGCGGTGGTTCGCAAATGCGCAACAGATGTTGTTGGCAAAGAGCGGGTCATTGAACCTGAGCAGACCATGGGCGGTGAGGATATGGCGTTTTATCTTGAAAAGTCAAAAGGATGTTTTTTCTTCCTCGGTGTGGGACGTGAGGGATGTGCCCCCCTTCATAACCCGAAATTTGACTTTAATGAGGATGTCCTGTTGACAGGCGTTGAGACATACTGCCGCGTTGCCTTTGAACTGCTGGGGTAAATTTATCCAGTGAGCGTAAGCACGGCCATTAATCCAGCACAAAAATGACCTGGTTTGTGCTCAGTTCATTACAATAACAAAGGGGGTCAACCTGGTGCGCCTTTTACCCCCAATAAACCCTTCTATATCATCTAATCCTCACAAAGCAGACCAAGAGCCTTTCACTATAAACCTAATATCATCAAGGTATTGTTTAATAATGCCTCACCCACAATATCGCATATGTCTTGTAATCAATAAAATATTGACATTGACTTGATAGGTTATATTTGATATTCAGCAATTACTTGGTAATGTCAGTCCCGATAAATCGGGATTGTCAGTGGCCATTTGTATTTATATTTCTAAGCGCTTATAGGTGAAACATAGAAGTTATCATCTTTGCTGCTATTTGACTGAATTAATTGATTTATCTATTTCTTTCAACGGACAACAAACAACGGACAAAAAACATTAATACCTTAACTCTCAGAGACATACATTATGGACTATAAAAAAACACTCAATCTTCCACACACTGATTTTCCCATGAAGGCAAATCTTGTCAAAAAAGAGCCTGAAATATTAAAAAAATGGGAGCAAGAGGATATTTATTCACTGATACGGAACACATCTAAAGGAAGACCCACGTATATCCTGCACGATGGCCCACCTTACGCAAATGGCAATATTCATATGGGGACTGCATTTAATAAGATTTTAAAGGATATAATTATTAAATCAAAGCAGATGGATGGATATGATGTTCCCTATGTACCTGGATGGGACTGTCATGGTCTTCCTATAGAATGGCAGGTAGACCATGAACTTGGAGATAAAAAGCTTGAGATGACCCAGTCAGAGGTCAGAAAAAGGTGTCGGGATTTTGCTGATCATTTCATAAAGATTCAAAGGGATGAGTTTAAGAGACTTGGAGTTTTAGGTGAGTGGGATAATCCTTACTTGACTATGAACTATATATATGAAGCCACTATTGTGAGGGAGTTTGGCAAGTTTGCACTTAATGGCAGCCTTCTTAAAAGCAAAAAGCCCGTGTATTGGTGTAATTCTTGTAGTACTGCCTTGGCAGAAGCAGAGGTTGAATACGAGGATGATACATCTTCCTCTATCTTTGTAAGATTTCCCTTTGTTTCTGATCTAACAGAAAAATATTCTTCCCTTGCTGGAAAAGATATTTTCATCGCTATATGGACTACAACTCCGTGGACTATACCGGCTAATCTGGCAGTGGCCCTTCATCCTGATTTGGAATATATTGCGGTTGATACGGAGAAATATGGTGTTTTGATATTGGCTGAAGGCCTTTTAGAGTCTTTCTTGAAGAAAGTGGGTATTGAAGAGTACGCTCTTCTGGAACGGTTTGGTGCCCGTGAGTTAGAAGGTCTCAAGGCCAAGCATCCTATTTATGATAGAGAGTCAGTAATTATTCTCGCCGATTACGTTACCCTCGATGTGGGCACTGGCTGTGTTCACACTGCACCTGGCCATGGGCAGGAGGACTATGAAAGTGGCTTAGAATATAACCTTGAAATATATTCCCCTGTTGACGAGAGAGGGAGATTTACAGAAGATGTTGAATTTTTTGCTGGGCAAGAGGTCTTTGAGGCCAATAGAAATGTTATTGAGAAGTTGAATGAGTTAGGGGTATTGCTTAAAGAAGAAACGATTATCCATTCATACCCCCACTGCTGGAGATGTAAAAAGCCTGTTATATTTAGGGCTACGGAGCAATGGTTTATCTCAATGGACAAGAAGGATTTAAGAGAAAAATCCCTTAAGGCCATAAGGGCTGTGGAGTGGATCCCAAGCTGGGGGGAGGAGAGGATTTTTGGCCTGGTTAAGAATCGACCTGATTGGTGTATCTCCAGGCAGCGTTCGTGGGGTGTACCGATAACTATTTTTTACTGCCTCAAATGTGGCAATTACGTAATCACACAGGAGATCGTTGATCATGTAGCGAGCCTTGTTGAACAACATGGCACAGATATCTGGTTTGATTTGTCTGCTCATGAGCTTTTACCACAAGGGATAACCTGTCCTCTCTGTCACGGGGATACATTTAGAAAGGAGACAGATATCCTGGATGTCTGGTTTGACTCTGGTGTAAGCTTTACTGTTCTTGAGCGTAGGGGGGACTATCTGAGGTACCCTGCTGATTTATATTTGGAGGGAAGCGATCAGCATAGAGGCTGGTTCCACAGTTCCCTTTTATGTTCAGTAGGTACAAGGAATAAAGCCCCCTTTAAATCTGTCTTAACACATGGATTTGTGGTTGACGGAAACGGAAGAAAGATGTCCAAATCTCGGGGTAATGTTATCTCTCCGGAAGAGGTTATTAATAAATATGGTGCTGAGATATTAAGGCTCTGGGTGGCCTCCGAGGACTATAGGGGTGATATACGGCTATCGCAGGAAATTTTAAACAGGTTGACAGAGGCGTACCGAAGGCTTAGAAATACCTTCAGGTATTTGCTTGGGAATCTTTATGATTTTGATCCTTTAAAAGATGCCGTCTCTTATCAGGATTTACTAGAACTTGATAGATGGGCCCTTCACCAGCTTCAGGAATTAACGGAAAAGGTACTAGGATCCTACCAAAGATTTGAGTATCATTCTATATACCAGGCCGTCTATAATTTCTGTGTTCTTACCCTCTCTTCCTTTTACCTGGATATAGTAAAAGACAGGCTTTATACGACTCCTTTTAATTCAAAAGAGAGAAGATCTGCGCAGACAGCCTTGAATGAGATCTTAGAGTGTCTTGTCAGACTTGTGGCTCCCATCATCCCCTTTACAGCTGATGAGGTATGGGGATATACTCATAATAAAGAGAAGTCAATCAGCATCCATACAGATTTATTTATACCCGCCAGAGAGGAGCTTAAAGATAACGCACTGATCGAGCGCTGGGAGGTAATATTAAATGTTCGTAAGGAGATTACCAAGGCACTGGAGCTCGCCAGAAATGAAAAGATTATTGGTCATTCCCTGGATGCGGCGGTAAGTTTGGCTCTTCCCCACAATCTTTTACAGGGATTGAAAGATTACAGGGATGAATTGAGGTCTATCTGTATTATCTCTGCTGTTGAATTTGTAGGTGAAGGAAAAATTGAGGGAGGTTACGAAAGCAAGGAATACCCTGGTTTAGTAATCAAGGTAATGCCATCCCCTTTTAATAAATGCGAGAGGTGCTGGATCCATGATTCTACGATAGGACATGATAAAGAGCACCCTGCATTATGCAAAAGATGCGTGCAGGTTATTAAATTAAGTGCCTAAAATACTTAAAGTTAAGGAATTGTAACTTGGGTAAATCATGTAATTGCACAAACTTACGCATGCTTCAGGGCTCCAAATCTCTGATGCTTGATAATTGCTAATTTTTAATTGCTAATTTTTAATTGAAAAGAGATTATTTCTTATTTATTGGTGTAGCCCTTGTTGTTTTGCTCCTTGATCAGGCCTCTAAATGGATGGCCGTTACTCACATAGAGGCGCATCAAAGCCTTTCTGTAATCCCCGGATTTTTTAATTTAGTTTTGGTTAAAAACAGAGGGATGGCCTTTGGTATCTTTAGCCAAACACGAAGTGGATTTTACTACTATTTTTTACTATTCACAACAATAGGAGCTACAGGTGTAATCCTTTTTTTCTTTTTTTGGATAAAGAGGAGCAAAAAATGGCTGACGGTAGGGCTTTCGCTTATCCTCGGAGGGGCCTTGGGCAATCTTATAGACAGGGTACGGTTGGGTTATGTAATTGATTTTTTAGATTTTTTTTTAAAAGGCTACCATTGGCCCGCATTTAATGTAGCTGATTCTGCAGTTACTGTAGGCACATTCTGGCTTCTTTGTAATATAATACAAGGAAAGAAGATCATAGAAGCCGAGTGATACATTCTTACCATTCAGACATATCCATACTATTATATCCTATCAAATTTTATATGTAACTAATCACAGAGTAATCAGGCAATGAGCCCTTTTCTTCAGTTCCAAGGCCCCTGGCCTGGCTGCCCGCCAGTCACTTTGGAAAAGACCTCATTACCTTACGAGATCTTTGCACAACCTGACAATCTTTGTAACACAAGAAAAGCCCACCCTCTTTAAGGAAATATAAGTTATACAAAGCTCTCCTTACATATTAACCACTGAGGGAGTGCTTCCTAATCACCAACCTTCTTATGATAACAGATGTTCATTGCCAATTCTTATCCTGGTAAGGCCTGCTTCTCTTGCTGCATTAAGACATTCTTGAGCCTGTATTCTGGTGGTTGTTGGAAGATCCGTCATTAAGAAATGAGGGTAAAATCCTAACAAGGAATAGGGGATATCAGGGTTGCAACTATAGATAAAGGAGGCGATTTGGTAAATCTCTTTTATATCTATATATCCTGGCACGAGCAGTGTGCTAGCCACAAGCAGAGGCACCTCTGACCTTTTATGAATATTCTGGGCAACTCTTTTAAAATTATCTAATGTCCTTTTATTGCTCACGCCGCATAAGGCCAGGTGAAGATTTTCTGTCCATGCCTTGAGATCAAACTTTATACATCCTCCGGATTTTAGCGAGATATCAATCATCTGGGAAAGTAGAGTTGGATTCATGGAACCATTTGTTTCCCAACAGACCCTTAAGACTCT
>DATKWM010000019.1:0-2490 GCA_035529575.1 Desulfatiglandales bacterium | reverse complement strand
CTGTGGATGGCACCAATCCCAATAATTCAATAAGCTGACAAACGCATAGTTCGCCTTGTCGCAATGCAGCCAAAGCACGTAAACGATTAGGATCGGTAAGGGCCTTGGCTGTTCGGATCGTCTTTTTCATGTCGGGTCTCTAATCTATTGTTCATTCGTCATTTCGTCACATATCGAATTATACAAGATGCCACGCCCTGTATCAAGACTTTCACATTGATTTAATACAAATGCAAGATGTGCGAGAGACAAGAATGCAGGCCAGCAACGATGAAAATTACCTCTGTAATTCTTCTGGCCCACTTCTCAAAGACCGTCAGCTTATTGAATGCTTTGCCAACCCAGTGTGCGGCAAACGCCAGCAACAGTGAAAAACCCAATACAGGTAAGGTAGTTCCAATTCCATATAGCGAAGGCATGAGGAATCGTGAGCCGTGCTTCATGGCAATAGAAACATGCTGCCAAAGAACAGGCCTGCTGAAACAGGGCAAAAGGAAAGGGCGAAGACAATACCCAGTAGACCTGCGCCCCACGCGCTTGATTTTTGCGCATAGTCTTGGATTTTCTCACGTCTCTTAGCATGACATGATGGACAGAATCCACGGGTCTTGCATGAGAACATGAGAAGTCTCTCTGTCCCACAATCTGAACATCTTATCCGGGCGAATCCACATTTATCCACTTATTATAAAAATTCCTATCTTCTTTTTTCTTCCAAGTTCAAGGAGTTTTTTTAAAGTGATACATCGATCATCTCCCTTTTCTTTTAAATGAATATCAGCCATATGAAGTATCTTCATCGTATCCATGGTATTACGGAAGAATTCACAATATTTTTTTTAAATAATTGGGAAACGTGTATTGTATCCCCTTTTATACCTAATTATTTTTACTTTCTTTCTTGGATGATTCCTTTCTTGACCATTTTTCAATAACGTGTTTGAGCTCATCTTTTTTAATAGGCTTAGATAAATAATCATCCATACCAGCTTCCAAGCAACGCCTCTGATCTCCTGACATAGCATGTGCTGTCATCGCTATGATAGGAATATGTTTTCCAGTCGCTTCCTCCTTCTTCCTAATTGCTGTTGTAGTTTCGAAACCATTCATCTCTGGCATTTCAATATCCATAAAAATTAAATCAAAAAAATCCTTACCGTATAAGTCAACCGCCTGTTTACCATTATCAGCAATCTTAACAGAATGCCCATTTCTTTCGAGCATACGAGCAACTAACCGCTGGTTTACTACATTGTCTTCAACCAGTAAGATATGATTAGAACGAAGAGCTTCATGGAAAGAATGTCTTGTAACAAGTTTTCTTGAAGGCTCCTCTTTTACAAGAGTCCCCAAAATTTTCTTTATAGCATAAAGAAGATCAGATTCCTTTATGGGCTTTGTCAAATATCCTGAAATACCTAAATCCAGACATTTCGTACCATCTCCTCGTCTTCCACCTGATGCTAAAATTAAAAGTTTGGTTTTAGATAAGCCTTTGTCGTGCCTTATCCTTTCTGCAATCTCAAAACCATCCATCTCTGGCATCATTAGATCTAAAATTGCCAAATGAAAATGCCTATCCTGCTCTATTGCGTTTTTCATCTGTTCAAGCGCTTTTAGTCCGCTTTCTACACTGACTACCTTCATACCCCAATTTTTTAGCATCCTTTCAATTATAAGCCGATTTGTTGAATTATCATCTACAATCATCACAGAGTAATTTTTCAAATCTTCCTGTTCTAACAATGCTTCCGGCTTTTCTCGTTTTTTTAAACCAAGCCGAGTTGTAAAATGGAAAGTAGTTCCTTTTCCTACTTCGCTTTCAACCCAGATATGACCTCTCATCAATCTTACATAATTAGTCGAAATAGCAAGGCCCAGGCCTGTCCCTCCATATCGTCTTGTCATGGAAGTATCTGCCTGAGAAAACGGATCAAAAATAATTTTCTGTTTTTCTGGAGGGATTCCTATTCCTGTATCTTTAACAGATGTATGAATAGTAACTTTGTTTTCTGTTTCTGATTCGAGCTCTATCTTTACCACTATTTCTCCTTTTTCTGTAAACTTTATTGCATTTCCAACCAAATTGATAATTATTTGACGAAAACGTCCAGGATCTCCCACCAGAGAATCAGGCACATCAAAGGAAATATCACAGATTAATTCCAAACCCTTTTTCTCTGCTACAACACCATATGATTTCAATGAATCGCCAATACTATCCCTCAAGCTGAATTCGGTTGAATCGAGTTCGAGTTTCCCTGACTCGATCTTTGAAAAATCCAGAATATCATTTATGATTGCAAGAAGTGAATCTGCTGATATTTTGACCATCTTAAGATATTCCTGCTGTTCAAGAGTAAGGTCAGTATCCAATAAAAGTTCTGTCATTCCTATAACACCGGTCATTGGTGTTCGAATTTCATGGCTCATATTCGCAAGAAATTCGCTTTTAGCACGGTTAGCATCCTCTGCGGCTTTTCGCTCTTT
>DATKWM010000018.1:0-6603 GCA_035529575.1 Desulfatiglandales bacterium | reverse complement strand
TGGATGCATTTGTTTGCGCTGCCTACACAAAAATCTATATCCAGCTCATCTATATCCATGGGAACCCCGCCGAAACTGCTTATTGTATCAACAAAATAGATTTTCCCATATTTTTTTACTATCTTGCCTGTTTTTTCTATGGGGTTGAGCATTCCCGTGGTTGTCTCGCAATGGACTAATGCAACATGGGTTATCTCCTTATCCTGTTCAAGTGTTTTTTCAAGCTTTCCCAGATCTGGAGGCGTAATTTCTCCGCTATCGTGGACTATGGTGTTTATTTTAAGAGTCTTCGCAATCAGGGCAATTCTGTCCCCATAGGCTCCATTTGCGAGCACAAGCAGCTTACCCTTTTCAGGGACAATTGAGCCTATAATTGATTCAACAGAGAATGTACCGCTTCCCTGCATTAAAACAGTTGTGTATTTATCTGTATTTTTTGTTGAAAGTTTTAATAGTCTTGACCTTAAATTCTGAACAAGATCTTTGTAATCATTATCCCATGTACACCAGTCCCTGAGCATTACTGCTTTGACACTTTTTGTTGTAGATATTGGTCCGGGTGTCAGTAATAGGTAAGGGTTGTCAGGCAGATTCTCTATATCCATCATAACCTCCTAATTAAACGTTTCGGAATTTCTGTCCCATTGTTTTTCTTCCTTTAAACCCATTATTCCATCACTCCAGTATTCCATCGTTCAGATTGCGGAAGGCCACAATAGGCTTCTATCAGAGTATAACAATAAGTAACCTTCGAAGTATGAGTCAAACTAATAATTTTCATATATTCCATAACAAAAAGCTATTATTGCGCCTTTGGGCCAGCGAGAGATCTTATTAAGTGATGGAAAACCGTCTGCCTCCTAATCAATCGATACGCCTTAGCGCTTTAGAACATGATAAACGCTCCTGGGTGCTCTGATGCATGTATAACTAATCATCATGGGTGAGAGGAGGAGGACGAGGAAAATAAATTTTGATTCTAATCTTTTTAGAAATATATCCCTATTTGCACCACTCATAAATACTAAGCGCCAAAGCCTTTACGCTGGAGATATATTCGTCAACAGGTACTAATTCGTCGGCTTTATGGGCATGAGCAATGGATCCCGGACCATAGATTACTGTTGGAATCTTTCCCAAGTTTACAAGATGATCCATGTCTGCACAATAGGGTGACCCAATAATTGATGGAGATTTGTCGATAGCAGCTTTTGTTGAATCATAGACGGTTTTGACTATCAGTTGGTCTTTATCGATTTTACAACTGTTTCGGTGATGGAGGAAAGCGACTTTTACTGGATGGTCTTTAAACCAGGTATCTAACTGAGTTCCCTTCACAACACAGTCCTTGATTCGATCCATAATTTCATTCACTGAACCGAGCCCGTGACCGAAATACATGCACCCGATAACTACACATTGATTTGCCGTAGCCGTAGCATATGTCCCGCCACTCACTTGTCCGATCACGCATGAAAAAGCATTCTTAGCTCCGTAAACGGGATCCGGTTTCATTTTATTGTGGTCTTCTTCTACTGCAAGCAGGCCCTGAATGACAGGAGGCAATTTTTCGATAGCGCTGACCCCCACCATTTCTTTGCCTTCCCAACGGGCACCTGGTGATCGTGGGATACCCTCAATGGTCAATTCCCAGTAAACATCTCCAGGTGTAGCAACAAAAATTTGATTTTCAGAAGGTTCATGAACAATAGCTGCATCAGCTGTGATTCCCTTGCAAATCATTGATAATGTACCATTCCCGGAATGTTCTTCGTTAACCGCACTCGAAAATATCACGTCACCTTTTAAAGGCACCCCTGCTTCAATAAGGCACTGAATCGCCGAGAGAGATGCAATCAATCCCCCCTTCATATCACAAGCCCCTCGACCATATATTTTTCCATCTACGACCTCAGCACCAAAGGGATCATGAGTCCAGTCGCTTTTCGGCTCAACAGTCACTGTATCTATATGACCATTCAAAAGCAGGGATTTTCCCCCACCATTTCCCTGCAGCGTTCCTACGACATTCGGACGATTCTTGTAATTGAGAATCTCTATCTTCCCTGTGCTAATCAAATCTTCATAAGAAGCAAGTCTATCATAAGGCAGAATTAGGTCATGCTTCCAGTGAGAGGGATACTGCGCTACTTCTGGGAACCTGGTGAATATCTCTTTAATATCTGGCTCCCAGACGCTGACCTGCATTCCTAACTCCTTTAAATACTTAGCTAAAAATTCCTGTGCCTCACCTTCTTCCCCTGTGAGGCTGGGAATTTGAATTACCTTTCTCAATAATTCAATGATCTCATTCTCTTTTTCTTCAACCTTTGCGAGAATCTTCTCTTCCATTATTGAATACTCCCCAATTCCGAATTTTGCCCTATTTTTATAAAAGTCAGTTCTTCTTATCGAGAAGTTAACGCCCCTTTTCGCTTGGTTTTTAAGCCGCTAACTCTATTATTGCCAGAATGTTTTCCGGGGACCTTTACACTAGATAGTCCCCGGAATTCAGAAAGGTCGAGTTAGAATTGAACTTGAATTAACGGGCCTCCACTGCCACAATCTTGATCATGTAGCCGGCTTTAGGAAATTCAGGATAGATAATTCCTATAGAAGTGGTCCCTTCAGCTTTGGGAGCGAGCTTTTTGTCCCCTTCAGCCGGGATAAAACCCTCACTACCGCCAGCACCGGGTATGGCAACTGTCACGCTGTATAGGTGGGGAACCGAATTGGTGTTCTTAATGGTTATATCAAAGACGACTGCCTCTTGCGTTGATTTCTTTCTGATCTTTTTAAGGTACATCCCGACTTTTGTCAGCTCTGCCTTGTCAGTGATATCAAACGACAAGGCCTCAGCCATGACTGTTGTAGAGAAGACCAAAGAGCAAAATACAGCCATTAGTATAATAAACAATTTTGGTAATCTTTTCATGTCTTCCTCCTTTATTTTATTTGTTAAGAATTAAGGGCTTGGTTTCTCAAGCAAATTCTTGTGCCGAATAAAATGAATGGTCATTGCCAATCCTTCGCATGCTATGGCAAATGGAAGTGTTTTTATCGAAAGCGGAAACACCAAAACCATGCCTGCAAAGAAAAGCGCCCCTTCTAATAGATTGATTTTTCGAAGCCAGTATCTTTGTACCAAAACATCGAGAGGCAAAATGACCAATATCATCTCAAAAATATTCAAAACAATGGACGACAAAGATCCCTCAAGCATAATACCCGGCCTGAATACAAACATGTAAGGTATAAGGTATTTAATGGCACCTATACGCATGGCATGGAAGCCAACCTTCATAGGTGGTGCCCCAGCAATTCCGGCTCCCACAAAAGCTGATAGACAAACAGGAGGTGTTATTGCCGAAATGGCGGCAAAATAAAAGATGAAGAGGTGAGCGCCTAAAATTGGGGCACCCAATTGGTGCAAAGCTGGGGCACCGAGGGTCGCAAGCACAACGTATGCTCCAAGGGTAGGGAGTCCCATACCTATGATAATCGACATACACATGGTAAAGAGTAAACCGATCAACAAATTACCTTGTGCAATCGTTATAATCCCATAAGATAGCCGGTTGCCTAATCCTGTCAGTGTCATAACCCCCACTATCATGCCACATGTAGCACAAGAGGTGGCAATTGGAATTAAGATCTTTGCCGTAAGAGAAAGCCCCCTTGTTATCTTTTTGATACTCATTCTTTGTTCTTTAATCGGTATGCAAATAAGGGTAAGAATGATTAGGGAATTCAATATTGCCCACTGAGGGCTATAGCGCATCGATAAAAGTGCTACTAAAATAGCAAGGGGAATAACCAAAGGTAGCGTTTTCTTAAAAGAATCTAAGAGAGGCGGTAGCTCTGATTTGGGTACTCCAATTAATCCTTGCATCCGAGCCTCAATATCAACAACTAGAAACATTGCAATAAAGTAGATAAGAGAAGGGACAAAAGCCGCCACACATACCCCCCAGTAACTCACCCCCGTGTACTCGGCAATAACAAATGCTGATGCCCCCATAATCGGCGGCATAAACTGTCCTGCTGTCGAAGAAACTGCTTCGATTGCTGCAGCAATGTGACGTTTGAACCCCATCGAGATCATTAAAGGAATCGTAATGGCTCCAGTAGTCGCAACATTGCCACTGGCACTTCCAGAAATCATCCCCATAAATCCACTGGCCACCACAGCCACCTTTGCAGGACCACCAGAAAAACCTCCTGCAATTGCCTTGGCCAAGTTCATAAAAAGGCTGGTGGAATTAGATACAATCAAGAATGCGGCAAACATCATGAAAAAAATGATCTGATTTACGCTTATGCTCAGCAATAGTCCCATCATGCCCTCGGTCCCAACCACTGTATGGACCACCACGTTCTCAATTGAAAATCCAGGATGAGCCAAGAACCGGGGCATATAAGGTCCGACAAAACAATAAAGGAGCATGATCAAGGCTATAAGTACCATAGGTAGTCCGACTGATCTCCGTGTGGCCTCTAAGACAAGCGCCATACAGATAATGCCCATCACGATACCGAAAGTTGTGGGATAAGGGTCAATATAAAGTGGCGTCCAGTTGAGATATGCCCATAAGGCGGAAGCGAAGAGAAGAATAATCAAGACAATATTCAGCATCCCCTCTTTTATGATTTCGGATTTAAAAAAACCGGATGGATATAGCAGTAGGGTGAGCATACACATCAAGAACAAATGCAATGGCCGCTGAATAGCTGGTTCAAAATTACCAAAAACTGCTTCATATATAGACAAGCAACTCACGAGTGCGCCAGTGAAATAGATAAAAAACTTAGTGAATCCGCCAAACTTGAGCATACCTCTAAGATCTTCATCGTCATACATATCAACACGATCTCCACCAGCTACTTCCTTTACCGAAGCTACGTCAACATCACTTTCAATTTTTTGTTTTCTCACTTTCATATCCCTGTATCGTCTGTACTTTCTCACAATGTCATTTAAGAATTTAGTGCGGGCCTAAGAGATGTGTCACTTCGCGATATATGCGTACATCCCCCTCAATGATGAAAATGACGGATATCGTTGAGCTCTATGGGAGTCTACTTTATTAATCCTACTTCCTTGAAATATTTTTCAGCACCCGGATGCATAGGAAGAGGTACCCCAGCGTGGGGATCTTTTACATTCATGTACGGAATGTTCGATGGTAAAACAATTTTAAGCCAATCAAGATTATCAAACCAGACCTTTACAACTTTGTAAATGATATCGACTGATGCATCAGCCCGACATGCAGTTAAGTAAGGACCTATGAGCTGATTTGCATTTTGTACACCAAACTCTTCTCCAAAGTCCCCAAGATAGTAAAATGGGTTTTCTTTCATGAACCCCTTTACCATCTCTGAATCAGGGGCGAGAAATCTTATTTTCCGGGAGGCCGCTATTTCCTTCAAATTGGCATGTCCATGCCCAAAATAATACATAATGGAATCTACTCTCTTGTCGATAAACATCCTTGAAGCATCTGCTTTCATTATCCTATAAAACTTTGTATTTTTTTCCGTGATTCCATGATGTTTCAAACATGCAAGAACCTGCTCTCCATTGATATCTCCAGGAACATAGGTGGCAATGCTTGCTCCTTTAAGATCTTGCAACTTCTTAAATTTGGAGTCTGCCATAACAATTGTGTTGATGACACCTGGCCAGAGACCAAAAAGACCACGAATGTCCTGAGGTCTTTTCCAGGTTGGTGGTACCCCCTTGTATGCATTATAAGCGCCAGGGCCGGTTAAAAATACAAGTTGACATTCTTTTCGGGCTAGCCTCTTGAGACTTTCGTTGTCCAATCCCGGAGCAGCAACATTTATGGCGATATATTCTGGATAATTGTCCGAGATGAGCTTTGCCCATGCCGCTCCACCGGCATACCATGACCCACCGAGGGAAGAAGATTTAATGCTAATGAATTTTGCTGCCTTTGCCTCCTCGACACCCAGAAAAATAAAACCTAGCAAAAAAATTGAGATGAAAGTTATGCAAAAAAATCTAAATATTAATTTTGTGAATCTCATGGTTACCTCCTTAGTTAAATTTTGTTCTCAACCTCATTGATTATTGCCGTAAATTCCTCACCTCCTTTCTCTATCAATTTTTGGCCTTTCACAAAATTTCTAATGCATTGAAATTATTAATATTATTTTGACCAATCTAGAATCAATTCACCTGAAGCTTAGAGTCTCTTGTAATTTCATATACTTAGGTTCTTTGTTTTCACGTAAGTCAAACTAATTATTTTCATATTTTTAATAACAAAAAGTTATCTCTACATCCAAACATACTTCTCAAACCCGCGTTTTTTCCCGGGAGAAATGATTCCAAAATAGGTTAAATGGATAATACAGCACTAATTGAAAGAAATTTCATTCGCTTGCGAGACGTTTTGTAACGGGAACAGCGCTGTGACCATAGGCATCTGATTTTAAACCCACATTGTGCAGTTGAATGAAGGAAGGTATTGACAAAAGGTGTGTAAGTTGTTGATTGTGCTCCTTTCATGTAGTCAGCAAACCATCATAGAAAGGAGCACAAAAAAGTGAAACAAACTGACTGTAAAAATAGCA
>DATKWM010000017.1:0-14295 GCA_035529575.1 Desulfatiglandales bacterium | reverse complement strand
ATTTAACCCTTGCATGCCAGGTCTGGGCCAGGGTTTTCATAACGCAATTAAAGTGCACAGGATAATTGGGATCGTAGAACGGTTGCGGCCTTTCGGCCATGAGCTCAAGGCCGAATGGTTGCGAAACTCGAATCATTTGACGTTTAATCCCGACATCTCGGGAAAACCAGCAGCCTCTCGGCCCTGAGCAGCTCGAGGCCGAAGGGCACAACCATAAAACATTAAACGAAACCATCATCACTTCGCCCCAAGCAGCGGTATATTAATACGCCTTAGGCGTATTAATCTCAACACCTTGTCGGTTTGAGGCAGAGCTTCGCTAGGACTGGAGTCTTTAATTCTTTGAATTTCATTACTCCCTGGCCCAGACCTGGTTTGCAATGCTTAGCTTATGCTGCTTAAGCTCCAGAAATACTACAGCGATTGTAACATTTGCCAGGGAAGTCGCACCAGGGCGGGCCACTACTCCAACTCTTTTTTATTTCTTTCCTGTTATCTCTTCAAACTCGGGCATGCCCCTCATGTTTTGTAGGTCTCTGTCCTTTCGAGCCCACTCTCTCGCCGATTTATTCAGTGAAATCGCCTTTTTCAGGTTTTCCAAACTTTTCATCACCTTCCCATTCAATGCATAGACACACGCCAAGTTGTAATATGGGTCTACATATTCTGGTTTTAGTTGAATAGCACTTTCAAGACTGTTTCTAGCCTCCGAATAGTTTCGCTCTTGAATAGAGATAACCCCTAAATTATTCAATGCATAAACATTGTCTGGCTCAAGTATAAGGGCTTGCTTATAAAGCCTCTGTGCTTCCTCCAAACGGCCGATTGTTTGAAAATATCTGGCTCTCTCATAAAAGACCGCTCCATTTGCAGAGGCCTCTGCCTTGTAGCTTACCACGGTCTTTTGATTCTCAGGGACTGGTATCTTCTTTTTATTTTTGAAATCGAACCATGAATTGACTGTAAAAGCAAGTAAAATGACAAAGAGAAAAATCAGCCAAAGAATTCTTGAAAAGAAAATACCTGGTTTTCCCTTGGAGCCTAATAATATTCTTTTGTATTTCGGAAACCTAGCATCTTTCTCTTTCTGTGCCTTTTGCAAGGCCTCGTGTATGTAGCTCATTTATCCGACACCTGATATAAAAAGGCCCTTGTCCTGGGACCCACAATTCCATCGGGACTAAGCCCAAAATAGCTCTGGAATTTGATTACACAACGAAAGGTTGCATTGTCATAGATACCTGTAAGCTCCACCAAATATCCCAGCTTTTTTAGAGTCTTCTGCACGTTCAAGACACCCTGAGTATTCATCCCCTTAATTAAATCTATTTTTTTGCCTTCATAGGGATAGACCCAGGTAACCTTCTGCTCTCCGTAGCTTTTAAAAAAATCCTTTTTAACCTGCCTGTCTTTGCCGCCGGCATCTACCACGATTGCACCATCGGTTACTACTTCACGGATAAGGAGATACTGAGGCGATGAGCCGAGGCTAGAGGCCATACCTGCTGAAAAAGGGCTCGGAGTTTCAGAAGGTGAAAGGTGAGTTAAAAGAACGCGAAAAGGTTTTTTGAACCTCAAAAAATATTTCGGTTCTATATTGAAAGAAACCATTCCTACATTTTGTTCGTTTACATAATTACTGTCCATTTTTGTCTTATCATTGTAAAGATTGAAGAGACCTGCAAGACTCGTCTTTTCATCAAGAAAGATGGTTGCTGCCGGCTTTTTGGTTTTGAGAGGCTTTGATTGAGCATCCTTGGTTGTCACTACAGCCATTTTTTGCTTATCTGAAAAGAAGCCTAAAATATGCTCTCTTAAACTCCACCCAGCAAAGCCTGCAACCATGATTAGTAACAGGAGGAGCGTAATAGATGACGCAGCTCTTTTCCAAGGCCATCCCTTTATTCCATGCTCTGCTGCTACATCTCCACGGATTTCCTCGATAGCGCTCTCAACCATTCCTTTAGATATGGTATACTTTTCTCTAGCGTATGCGATAAGGAGTGCTCGATCACAAACAGCATTGATCCTTCTTGGATTTCCTTGAGAGTAACGATAAATTGCCTTGAAAGCGCCATTTGTAAACCTCAAATTTCCCCTGCCGCCTGCCACCACCAATCGGTGTTCCACATACCCCTGGATATCCATGTGGGCCAAAGGTCTCAGCTCATAACGAACCATGATTCTTTCATTAAGCTGCCTCAAGGAAGAAGAGGCCAACAACTCCTTTAATTCAGACTGTCCCACGAGAACTATCTGAATCAGTTTCTCTTTTTCTGTTTCTAAATTCGAAAGCATCCGTATCTGCTCAAGAACCGTGTCTGAAAGGTTTTGAGCTTCATCTATCAAAAGTACCGCATTGCCACCAACACTAAAGGTTTCGAGCAGAAACTGATTGAGGCTATCAATATGTTCCTTTTTTGTTTGCACCCCCGAATCCAGATGAATACCAAACTCCTGATTTATTATCCCTAAGAGTTCCTTCTCAGTGATAAAGGAGTTAAATATCAGAGCGCTCTTTATAGATTCATCTAACTGGTCTAAGAGAGCACGGCATAGGGTAGTCTTGCCAGTACCGATACCCCCAGTAATGGCAATAAAGCCCTTCCGTTCGTTAATTCCATAAAGGAGATGATCAAGGGCTTCCCTGTGATGAGGGCTCAGAAAGAGGTATCGTGGATCCGGTGTTAGATTGAAAGGACTCTCTTTAAAACCAAAATAGGATGTATACATTGAACTTAAGTGCCGAAAGCCCGCCCTGGCGCGACGTGCTTAAATCAAAATGTTAAGTCTATAAGCTATCTATGTGCCAGGATCAGTCTATTAAGATTATAGGCCAGGTCTGGGCCAGGGTTTAACCCGCTGTAAGCCTGCCCGCCCCGATTGTATCGACAGGCGGGTCTGGCGGGTAAAAGTGCCTAAAGTGCCTAAAATTAATGCAATAGACCCAAATGAATCAAGGGACTTAAACACAATAACCCAAAAGACACCACAAACACAATAAACCCAATAATTACCTCTTACTGAAATTTATAACTTATTATTTTCTGCTCATTATTTCTCATTATCTTCAATGCCACCTGAGATCCTAATTTAAATTTCTTGTACATCTCCAGTACGTCCTCCGGGCTCTTGATAATCTTATCATCTATCTCTTGAACAATATCACCATTCTTCAACCCCAGCTTTGCAAAAAAAGATCCAGCCTTTATATTAGTAACCGATAAACCGTCTGCCTTGCCATCCCTAAAATAAGGCCTTATTCTCACCTGAGATAATAGGTTGTGAACATTTTTCATTGATTCTTGTACAGCCGAGCGGCTTACCATTATAGTATCACCTGCCTCGATTGGTTCTGACGCCAGGTATTCCTTTCCAGCTCTTAAGGCAGCAGCTTCTTCTATTGTCAGAATTTCATCTCTCTCCTTGACCCTAAGAATTACCTTACGTCTTAAAATTTTCTTGACAATAGCACCCTGAACACTATCACCCACTCTGTAAAGAGCTTGCTTTTTTTTGTCAATTTCTTCTATAACAGCAAAAGTATTTTGTCGATTGCCTGAAACTGTGCCCAAAAGAGCTAATTTTAAAGAAGTAGGCTGCAGGTTTTCAATCTCTTCTGTCCGTATTTCTTTAGAAACCTCCTCTCCAGAGCCAAAGATATTTCTTGTTATAATTGGCTTGTAGTAATCAAAAGTAGGTCTTCTATGTCCTTCAACATCCGGTAAATGCTGTACTATAATGCCTTGATTCTTGACATTTTTAAGCTGCACTCTGATGATCATGTAGAAAAGCTCTACGCCAACAATAATAATTATGGCTAAAGCAAAAAGATTGAAAATTGTCTGATAATATTTTGGCATAGCGATATAAATTTAGGTAAATCTAATTTTAGGATCGGCAAGGGTTCCGTGGATAATAAAATGAAGGGTTCCCTTTTTGAGCCTTTGTTTAAAAAAACTCACCGCATTCGAAGCAACTCCCATGTCTTTGAAGAACGATGTAAATGGCTCTACTGTTCCTTTTAAATTAAGGGCGCTTTTCACGAATTCTTTTTTCAATCCTATGGTTCCTGATAGTGTGCTTCTCAGCAGAGGTCCTGTCAATTCAAGTCGTTTAAGGTGTATGGTCTGTTTTTCGAGCACCATCTCGCTCTTAATCTCATGAAATTCAATGGACTCCAGGCTTAAAATAGGCACTAAAAGTTCAATACTGCCATCTAACAATTTTAAATTGGCCTCCCCGGTTCCATCCATTGGATTTTTGTGCTGCCCGTTATAGAAAATAGTTGCGTAAAGAATTCCATCAACCTGCAAACCAATCAAATCTTTTAGATGCTCATATTTAGCAATTTGAATATTCGTCAGTTCAATTTCCGTATCAAAAGGAATTTCCATGCTATTTTCTTTGAAATATACACAACCCCTTACATCACCTCCGTAAGCCAAGCACTCAAAGCAATATTTACTCTTTCCTTTAAAAAAGGCCCATGGGTCCGGTTTGATAAAAAGACTATCAGCCCTGAAAAGCTTTATGGAAGGCTTGTCTTTGAGAAAAAGCTCTGTCTGCCCGATTTTTAATCCAAAGGGAAGAGAGGGTTTAATCTGACCAATGGAAAGAGTGGCTGAGTTATTTAAATTGTTTGCAGTTATTGTTAGATAATCCCTGAGAGCATCTGAAGGAAAACGATAATATAAAAGACTAGCTGCAACAATAATGCAGAAAAAGGTATAGCCAAACCATTTCTTATTTTTTGAAATAAACTGTTTCATAGCAGCAATTCCCTAAGTGGAGTATTGGAATATTTGTTTCGGTTTTTCCATTACTCCCTAGCCCAGACCTGGCTTATAGGCTTAATAGACTGATCAGAGCATGTAACGCTTTATAGGCTTAACAGGCTCATTCAAGCACGTCGCGCCAGGGCAGGCCAATACTCCATTTATCCATTTATCCGTCCATTGGCTACTGAAAGGTCACTATCTGTAAAATAGCATCTAAGTAGCCAGGCTTCTTGTTTTCCTTAATTGAAACCCGTTTGATACTTACGACATTATCAGGCGATTCAATCCTGTAAAGATAACCAATTAACTGGTTCAATGTAATCTCCTCCAATTCCATCTCAACCAGGGATTCTTTATAAGGGCCAGCTTCTGTCGAAATGGAGGGCTTCATATACTTGATATATGTCTTGACGCCAGCATCACCTGCTTTGCTTTCAAGAAATGAAAAAAGTGTGAACCCCTTCCTTCGCTTAGCAATAACCTGCTGTATGCCTTGAGAAGATCTCCGATATCTATTATATTCAGAGCTCAACCTTACAATTTCTTGTAGACCATCTTCTTTTGTACTGACACCCCTTTGAACCCTCCTTCTGGTTTCAAAGAAGGGAAAAATCAAAAACTGAAATAGACAAAAAATCCCAATAAATACTGCTGCAGCCGATATAAAATATTTTTCACGCCTTGCAAATTTCATGATCATAGTCCTAAGAGGATTGGGGTACTGGAGTACTGGAGTACTGGATTATTGGTTTTGTATCTTTTCATCCTCTTTCACTCCTTTCCTTCCTTTCTCCCTGGCCCAGACCCGCCTGCCTGATGGCGGGCAGGCCTGATTTTTAAGCCCAAATTACACGGATTCAGCTTATGGAATATTACAGCAATAATAGTGTATTCAAGCCAAGTCGCACCTCCCGATCCCGTCCCGGTCTCGGGGCGGGGAGGGCGAGCCATTCCCTCAACATTCAGTTCCTTGATAGCCCTACTTTACCCGTTTGAGTTTTATTTCAAATTGCACCCGCTTGCTAGATCGGTTAAGATTGGCAGAACTAATAGTAACTGCACTAAAATACTCTGAGGGCTCCAGCCCTTTCTTGATAATGTCAACAGTATTAAATGTATCAGTTTCTCCTTTAATCTTTACAGTCTCTGGATCAACTACCATACTCATCACCTTCACATCCAGCGACTCAGGGACTCTAATGGAAATATCCCATAAAAGATCAATAACCTTATGGTCTCCACCAATTCCAGGAAGGGAAAATGCTGACTTTTTGATTTGAGTTATTTCTATCCTCATCTGCTGTAGCGGATCCACAATTTTTTTTACATCAGGAAGGGTTTGGCTAAATGTCTCTGTAATCTGTTTGTCCAGCATCCTGTAGCGCTCTTTTAAAAAATAATAATCCATACCTATATATGTGGTTAAAAGAGATAGAATAACTATCAAAAAGATAGCAGCCCTTCGGATTTCCTTCTTGAGCTTAGTATCCTTTCTTTTAATCTCAAATTCATTTTTTCTGAAATTAAAACCCAGGCCTTGCTTATTGCCTCGAAGTGCAAGTGCTAAGGCGCTATCCATTGTAGTTGGATTCCAGGATTGAGCTATATTTTCGTCCACATGAATACTTGGATCACCGCCTGCCACATTAATTTCTTCAACAGGGATATCAAGGAATCGTTCTAAAAGACCCACCGTATGCGGATAAAGACTTCCTGTGCCAGTGACAAAAATCTTTTCTGGTTTAGCTTCTATGTCATTCTGATACTTGAATGCATGGAGTGTATTTTGAACATTTGTACATAATGACTCGAAACAGGATACAATCGGCTCAGCTGCCTGGTTTTGCGCATTCTTATAAGTTGTGGAATTTGACATAACTTCAGGTATAAGACCATTACAAAAAGGCAAGCTCCTGATTAAGCTTATATGTTTTTTAAGATAAAGGACCATCGTGGTTCTCTTTTGGCCTATCTGGAAAAGGATCCCATCATCGGGTATCTCTGCCTGCCTGAACAACCACAAAACTACAGGCACCCCGCTTATGTCCAGTATATCGGGGTCAACTCCATAGTTCTGTAAAAGGGTTAGATATTTGGAGATATACTCTCTCCTTACTGAGGCAGTAAGAATATCACTTTGACCTGACTGATCAATTAGGGTAAAATCAACTACTAAATCTTCGACTGGAAAAGGTACCATCGTCTCAATTTCATAGGCTATTGTCTGCCTAATCTTTTTTGTGGATCTAAAAGGCATCTGCAAATTCCGATATGATACCTGTTCCCCAGGAATAGTACTGATGTAGGTATCAGCCTTCAAATCTACTTGTTCACTCAATGCCTTAAATGCCTCATCTATGCCGTCAACATCTCCCATCATAACACTGGCACATCCTGTTATGTGATAGCCTCTCAGTCCTCCCTCTACCTGAACTGCTGCAATTGAATCAGTCTGTATGTCAATCCCGAGAATTTTTCCTGCCATAATTAATGTCTATTGGGTTAATTAGGTTTATTGGGTTTATTGGGTTTTAACATCATAAACCCCATAAACACAACACACTATATAAACTAAAAAGCTACACCACCTTCCAGGACAAAATCTGAAGTGTTTTTTCTTTTCTTTCCACCACAGCCTCGATCTTTTTACTCATTGGTCCTTTGAAGCCTTCTGATGTGATCTCAAAGTAGGTACTTGAGGTGGTAAGCAAACTGTCTGGAATACTCACATCAGCCATCCCTGGAACATTTTTATACCATTTGAGATCTGAAAGGTCATTATCTTCGTTCTCACGGTATGCGACCATATCCTCAGCCCTTTCCTGGTCTATATCATCTGAAAGAGACCGTAATATTAAAATATCTGCAGTATTTATATTGACTTTGCCATTACCGTGCGGGCTTAAGTATTGAGAGATACCCGGCTTTTCACCGGAACCATACAACAGTTCTTTGGTGATGCCTCTTACAAAAAGCAGCTCCTCTAAAAACTCAATAGGAGCATTCTTGCAAGGGTATGGCTTCTCTAATGTCTGATAATAGGCATCTTCCGCACCAAAGCGGGTAGTCTCATTGTCTGTGTCTATCCAATCCTTTATTGCATCTACGATATTTTCTACCTCTTCAGGATCAAGGCCAAATTCTGGAAAATTCATGAATCGTATAAAAAGACTCTTTTGTGTGCTATTATAGTTTCCGTCCTTGTCAACCAATTGACTAAGCTGAATTTTCCCTGAAAGGTCTGCAATCTCAACGATAAATCGGCCCTCATTAAATAAAGACGGAGAGCTTTCAGAAAATAATTTTGTATGCGCCCAATCCTCACGCAAGGTATCCACATTCCCTGAAGAGGCATCCTCATGGAGAACTGCGAGTGCGCCATTAAATCCTGACCTTGCTATACAGCCGAGTTTTATGCCATCCCGGAGATTCACAGCCGCCTGTAGGTTAGACCTCATTGATGTATTGAACTGGAGCGTCAGTGCAACTATCAGGCTTATAATTAAAATTGTCATGATCAAGGCCATGCCTTCGTTGTCTCGGATAAACCTTATCACAACTGTCCCCTCTCTATTGGAAGTGAAACGCTTGTCATGAATCTAAGAGGCGTTTCAGAATTTAACGGGTTTACAAACTCCAGTAAAACGGAAACCATTCTTGGTACCGTATCTTTATGTTCTTCTGAAGTAGAATCCCAGCTCTCGAGAGGTTCGCCTTCCTCTTTATAATAGGTAAAATTCACCGATACTAATCCCTCACAAAGTACCAATCCATCAGAGTCTTCCTCAAAAAGAAACCCCTCCTCGAACATCGGTCTATCGCTCCGATAAAGAACAAAATCTTCTCTCTCTTCATTTTCTTTGACATAATAGCCAATTTCCGTTTTTCCAGTGTCTTCATCATCCCCGCTTAAATTAAGGTATGCTCTGGAAATAAATCGGAGGGTGTCAGCATACCTTCCTTTTATCTCTTGGTCCTTGCCCACAAATTGAAAAGATTGCATAGGATTTTCTTCTGATTGAGCATTTCCTTCTCTTTTAGGAACATAGGTGGATTCCAAATCTTCAACCATCCTTTCCATAGCAATCCTGGCCATTCTGTAGATTTCAGCTTGAGATTCAGTCTCATCTACAACCCGAAAAGTCCCTGTATAGGAAGTATAGATCATTGTGAGGACCACTGCAAAAATGAATATAGCTATCAGGATTTCGGCCAGGGTGAAACCACCTGATTTTGTTGGGTCTATTGTATTTATTGAGTTACTTGTGTTCATCAGATTCACTTGGATTTGCGAACAAACCGATAGAGCCTAAGTGTGTATTGATACTGGCTATGTTCGCCATAGAAAAGACTCAAATCAATCTGTTTGAGATAGTCCAAGGCCTCCTCTGCACCAGCAAATGAAACATCACTCACTGTCAGATTCCAGCGATAATTTGGAAAATTCTCGCCAAAATCACCAGAATCTGAGGCCAGATCCTCAGGATTTACTGCCTCAATTTCAGCCATTTTGCTCTGGGCTAGAAGAGCAGCGGTTGTACTGAATTTAGCCTCATTGGCAAGTGAGAGGCTTTGAGACTGTGACCCAAAAACAGCCACCAAGGTGATTGCAATAATGGCAATGGCAACCATCACTTCAAGGAGGGTGAAACCACTCCCTTTTTTATAAAATCCCAATATCCACATATTTATCGTAGCTCTTTATCTTCGCAAGAAAAGGATTTAAGAGTAGAGTAAATTCCCTGCCGTCCTCTGCCCCAAGATGGATCACTGTCTGCTCGGCATATCCTTTTTTGCTAAACCTGATACTTACCTCTCCGTCTACCCTCTTTCCCTTTCCTTTTGTCCAAACATCAATAATCCGAACATCCACGGGCAACTGGAAGGCCTTTCCCTGAGCCATCTCTCGTTCTTCTTTGGTTATGCCATCAAAATCAATCCAAAGTTGATTTGATCCGATATCAAAATGGAGAAGGTAGGTTTTTTGTTCACGAATTGCCTCGTTTCTCAAACCGGTTATAAGGCCGACAATCCTCCGTGTCGCAGACTTGAGGTTATCTGTTATTAAGGAATGCCGAAATCTGGGGATACTCACAGCAAGCATCACACCAATCAAGAACACGACTACTGTCAGTTCAATGAGGGTAAAACCTTTTGTGGTGTTTGTTTGGTTCATTGTGTATGGGGTTTCTTGGATTTCTTAAACTTATTGCACAGGGATTTCCATTTTTGTCATATATGAGCTCAGATTAGACCCACAAATGGCAACTCGATAGGTATTGTTAACACAACAAACTCAAGGAACCCAAGGAACACAAAAACCGTTTTCTGAAAGAAACAAACTATTCCAGTTCCCAGTTATTAATATCCATGTCCTTGCCCTCACCACCTGTTTCTCCATCAGCCCCATATGATACAAGGTCGAAATCGCCATGGATGCCAGGACAAAGGTAAACATATTCGTTGTCCCATGGATCTTTTGGAACCCTTCCTTTTTCAAGGTATCCTCCCTCTCTCCAGGCACTGGCAAGTTTGCCTGCCGAAGGGGGCTCTACAAGGGCCTGTAGTCCCTGTTCAGTAGTAGGATAAGAGCCGTTATCCAACCTGTACAATTTAAGTGCGGTCTCAATGCTCTCAATCTGAATCCGGGCTTTAGTGCGCCGAGCCTCTTCTGGTCTACCCATTATTCTCGGAATAATGAGTCCGGCCAAAATACCAAGAATAACCATAACCACCATGATTTCTATCAGGGTAAAACCCCTTCTATCAGCAAATCTACATCGTATCATAATGCCTCCAATTCAGCCTTTCACCCGATCATCTGATTCATTTCAAAAATGGGAAGTAATATAGAAATAACAATAAATCCAACAATCAAACCCATTATCAAGATCATAACTGGCTCGAGCATTGAGGTCAATGCCATGATGCGTGATTCTACCTCTCTTTCGTATGTGTCTGCAATCTTATTTAGCATTGTTTCCAGTTCCCCACTTTGCTCACCTACAGATATCATTTGTACAACCATAGAGGAAACCCAACGGCTTTGTGAAAGAGATCCGGCCAAGCTTTTGCCTGCCCGAATTTCATCTTCAGCCTTATCAAGGACCTCGGCAATCAGAACATTATTAACAATGTTACGCGCTATCCGGAGGGCAGACAAAAGAGATACACCGCTTTGGAGAAGGCTGCCGAGTGTTCTTCCAAAACGAGCAAGGGCAATTTGTTGGTTCATAGGGCCAAGAACAGGAATACGAAGTTTGATTTTATCCCAAATGTAATGAACGCCTGGTCTTTTTTTACTATACTTTAATAGTATAATACCACTCAACATAGCCAATACGATAACCCACCAGAAAGAGAGTAAAAAATTACTTACATTTATGAGCACCATAGTAGGTAGAGGAAGCGTGTGATGCATCTCAGTGAATATCTTTGTAATATTAGGCACAATAAAGGTTATAAGGAAAAAGAGGACAAAGATCCCAATTAAAGACATAAAGACTGGATAGGCAAGGGCCGCTTTAAAGCGCCCTCTCAAGGCCTGTTGATTCTCACCAAATTCTGCCAGATGAGCCAAAACTACATCAAGAGATCCTGACGCTTCGCCAGAGCGAACCATATTAATGTAGAAATTCGAAAATATTTTTGGATGTTGCGATAGAGAGAAAGCCAAGCTGTTACCTTGGTTGACAGACTCCTTTATCTGGGCAATGATTTTTTTAAGAAGCGGGCTGGCTTTCTGTGATATGAGAGAATCCAAAGACGCAACAAGAGGAATCCCCGCACCTAATAACGTAGAAAGTTGTCGCGTTATAGCATACACCTCTCCAGGTTTAACACGCTGGAAAAAAGCAAAGAGAGAAAGAGTATCTGAAGGCCCGCCTTTGGGTCGGGAAAGTGTCTCTTTTACCTCAACCGGAAAGACGCCTGAGGCCCTGAGCTTCTGGCGAGCTGCCACTGTGCTGTCTGCATCAAGGATTCCCTTCAGGGTCTTCCCAGAGCTATCAAGTCCTGCATATTCATAAACTGGCATAATGTAAGGCTATATATAGCTTATTTCAATGTAGAAAATCTACAGCATATATAATGATGAAAAATGAACTACCTTGCAGCAAGCTACGAGGTATCAAAACCTAACAATGTAACGCAGAAAGTTGCGGAGAATTAACCCTTGTTCGCCGTGTTTCTTGTCCGCCGTCTTTGTGGCGGACTGGCGGGCTTGTCCGCCTTTGGCGGATTAAATACAGAAGCAGAACCATTGAATGAATTAGTCTTGAAGCGAAATTCTCAACGAAACTTACCTTTTATTTTTAAAATTATACCATAAATAGGCAAAAAATACCTATCTTTTATGTCAAAAAATGGTCACAAAGGATATGCCTCAAGAAGAAAATAGAAACAATACAGATACCTTATTTACTATTATTTCCTATAGTTATACACCCCTTGACCTGTCTTTCTACCAAATCTTCCCGCCTTAACTAATTTAACGAGAAGCGGGGCAGGTCGGTATTTTTCACCAAGTTCTTTCTGAAAGCTCCTCATGCACGCAAGGAGAATGTCAAGTCCAAAGGCATCAGCTGCAGCAATAGGGCCTAAAGGAAAGCCAAGACCTTTCACACAGCTTCTATCAATCTCCTCTGCACTTGCAAGCGAGGCTTCCAGGGCAAAGAATGCCTCGTTTACCAAGGGAAGATAAAGACGGTTGATAACAAAGCCTGGGGAATCCCCAACGGTAACTGTTTCTTTACCACATTTAGCAAGGAATGAGGTAACAGTATCCTGTGTTCCGTCAGAGGTCTCCATGCCCCTGACTACCTCAACAAGGGGGGTGAGTGCTGCTGGGATCAGGAAATGAGTTCCTATGCACTTCTCTGCTCTTCTTGTGACCGCACCCATCTCAGTAATACTCAGAGTTGAGGTATTGCTCGCCAGAATAGTCTTCCTGGGGCAGGTGAAATCAGCTTTGTGAAAGATCTCTTTTTTTACCTCTATATCCTCGTAAACAGCCTCTATCATAAGATCCGCTCCTGACAGGGACTCATCTAAATCGCTGCTCGTACGTATACGAGATAGAGTAGTTTCCATTCCCTCTTTACTCATCTTTCCTTTCTTAACTTGGCTATCAAAGAAGAGCTTAATGGTATGTAATCCCTTCTCTACCACCTCAGGCGACACATCCACCATTGAGGTTTTAAAACCACCTCTGGCACAAACAATACCTATCTGACTTCCCATGGTACCCATTCCCACTACAACAACCTTTTTGATTTCCATTCTAAAATCCTCCCTTTTCAACTACAGCAGCTATCCCCAGTCCACCCCCCCCACAAATGGTCTCCAATCCAAATCTGGAACCGCGCCTTTTCATCTCATGCAGGAGGGTGACCAACCTCATGGCACCGGTTGCAGCGATGGGGTGACCAAGGGAAATGCCAGAGCCATTCACATTAATCTTTGTATCATACGCTTCCTTTTTTATACACATCATCCTGGCATCGGCCAATGCCTGTACCGCAAATGCTTCTTGTATCTCAATGAGGTCTACTTGATCTATGGTGATATCAACTTTCTTTAGGGCCTTGCTTACAGAATCGGGGACTGCAGGATAGGTGACGGGTCACTCCCAGCGATAGCACAGGCCCTGAAATAGGTCATTGGCTCCACGTCTAACTCCTGTGCCTTTGTCTTGCTCATCAAGACCACCGCAGCTGCGCCATCATTTTCGGTGGATGAGTTCCCTGCAGTGCATACCCCGTTAGGATACACAGGGCGCAACTTGGCAAGGCTCTCTAATGTCATATCTGGCTGGGGTGTCTCATCTCTATCAAAGACTACTTGTTTCCCTTTTCTTTGTGGGAGTGGGACAGGGACAATCTCTTCAGCAAATTTGCCAGAGTCCATTGCAGCGATAGCCTTCTGATGACTTCTAAGGGACCAGGTATCGGCCTCCTCTCTGGTGATCTTCTCTTCTTTGGCTGCCTTTTCTGCCCAGGTCATCATGGAATTAAGCTCACCAAACCTCTCAATAGGCTGGGACATCACTCTGGCCCGCTGTATTCTGTCATAGAGGGGAATTCTCCACATAGAAAGGCTGCCATGCCCTTTTGGCATAAAGCCCCATTTTTGATCTATTCTTCCACCCACACCCCACTTGATATCGCCTGGAAGGTAAAGCTCTGCCTGGCTCATGCTGTCCATCCCTCCTGCAACGATAATATCTGCGTTACCAGTCTGTATTTTCATGACACCGAAAAATATGGCATCTAACCCTGAGCAACAACGGCGGTCTAGGATTACGCCTGGAACTTCATGAGGCCATCCGGCTTCAAGAAGGGCCATACGTGCACCATTTGCACACTCTCCATTTTGGTACGACTGCCCCATGATTACATCATCTACGAGAGAAGGCTCAATTGTAGCCCTTTTAATTACCTCATTCAGAACCAGGCTCGTAAATTTGTATACTGGAATATTGTGCAACGAGCCACCATACCTTCCGATAGGTGTC
>DATKWM010000016.1:0-4858 GCA_035529575.1 Desulfatiglandales bacterium | reverse complement strand
AGCGCCGGCAAAAACCATGATCCGTCCAGGCTGAGCCAGATTAGAATCGCCGAGAACCGACCAAGCCCCGGAAAGCATAATGGTAATAATGATTATGTAAAGCACAACCGGTGCCTTCATTGACCTCAAATAGGGCTTGAGCCAGAAATAGATCCAAACACTGATGACCAGCACGGTGAGGAACCCCACCCAAGTCCACTGACTTGACTGGGCCACATAGAAAAAACCAAAGATGTAAAAAATATGCCCAATCAAGAAAAAGATTAGACCAAAAAGGAACATCATTTTCTGGCGTAAGGCCAGAAAAATGTCACCACCCAGGCAGAAAGTCAATCCTACCAGAAGACAGTAGTAATACACAGAGATCGGATGGGGCTGGACCAAGGCTGCAATAACGAACAGCAAGGAAAGAACGCTTTTGGTCAACAGCAGGCCCTTTTGATTTACCCTATTTTCGTAATAGAGAAGGCTGGGAAGCAGAATTGCTGCCAGAACAATGATCAGGGTATTTAGCATGATTTGTCCCCAATCTCGCCCTGAGATAGGGTTGCGAAACGGTGCATTATCATTTTAAACTATCGTTATTCTGCCGAACTGTCAAGGAATTTGCTCTTTGCTCTTTATCAAAAACTCTTCTTTTATGATTCGGGAAATTATCTCTTTTAAAGGATTTTATGTGTGAAAATAACAATGCAGGGAAGAGATCAAAGGTATGGTGCTTGCTGTTTAAAAGTTAAGCCATAGAAAAAATAAACTTTTTGCTATTGAGAAATGTCTTTTCCTACCTGTCCGCTGTGTTTTCCAGGTTTCACATGTTGGCCATTGGGACAGAAATGTTGTTTTTACGGGCTATAAGATTTAACCCTACACCACTTCCAATAATCAGACAAGCCCCGGCCAAAAAATTCAATGACAGGGTATCGTCGAAGATGATGACTCCTGCGATCCCTGTAAAAACGACCTCTGACATCAAGATCACACCACCTTCTGGGGCCTTGTAAAATTTGAATCCCTGGTTCATGAGGATCTGGCCAATCAGGAAAATCACGGCGAGAAAAACCAAAAGAGAGGATTGTTCAAAATCTGGAAGTTTGAATGTCATAATGAAAAAAGGGCACGAGATTATTCCTCCAACAATGCAAAAGTAAAAATAAATGATCAAAGGGCCGTTGGTTTTCCCGAGCTTTCGGATCAAAACTACGGTGAGACCGGCAAAGCATCCTGCCAGGAGCCCACACATATGGCCCATGCTATAGGTATAAGAGCTCGGGTTGATGAGAATGTATATGCCGATCATACCTAAAATGATAAGCATGATTTCTAACATCTTAAGAGTCTCTTTCAAGAGAAGAAGAGAAAAAAAGGTGGCGAAAAGGGGAAAGGTATAAAAAAGCACCATAGCATTTGAAAGAGGGATCATTACAATTGATTTAAGGAGAAAGAAGAAGGCAAGTGTCCCAGTAAGCCCCCTTAACAAAAGAACCCGAATAGAGTTACCTATGAGAGACTGACCACTTGATTTAAGCATGGGCCAGAGAATGAGTGCACCTAGCAGAAAGCGAACGAAAGCGATTTGAATTATCCCAAGGGGCGGAGATATAAATTTTATGATAATATCAGTGATGGCGTAAAACAAGGCTGATAAAATCATTATCATAAATCCGCTTTCCAAAAATACCCTGAATATCATTGCCATCTCAGTCTTTAGGTGTCAAACAAAACAAAGCTATGTATAACACTCGTACCACCATGAGTTACCTCTAGTCTGATCTGCCAGAATAGCTGCTTCCAGAGGTCTCACTTTATGAGAAATTGCCGTGCTCTCGAAACCTTCCATCCTTCAAGGTTACCACAGAGTCTGAAATCCTTCTTGTCAAATCCGCATAATGGGAGACAATGATAAGGGTGCATCTTTCCTTAAGACCTGCCAGCAGTTCTTCAATCTTTAAAGCTGCTTCTATGTCCAGTGATGATGTAGGTTCATCAAGCAGGAGAACATCTGGTTGCGTAATCATGGCTCTGGCGATGCACAGCCTTTGCTGTTGCCCACCGGAAAGTTTCAGGGCAGAATCCTCTAATCTATCTTTCACTTCATCCCATAAAATGGCATCTTTCAAAACTTCTTCCACCTTTTCCTCAAGATATTTTCTATCCTTAACACCGGATAATCTCAATGGAAAGGCAACATTCTTAAAAATGCTCATCGGTAGGGGATTCGGCACTTGAAACACCATTCCCATCTTTTTCCTCAGGGCAGTAAGAGGTAAACTATGAATGTCGAGATATCTGCTATTTAGTTTAATCTCCACCTTACCCTCAACCCTGCAGTTGGGGATTAATTCATAAAGCCGGTTCAGCACCATTAAGAATGTGGTTTTACCCACCCCAGAGGGACCAATAATAGTAGTAATTGCATTTTCTTCAAATTCCCCTTTACACCCTTTTAAGACCATCTTTTGCTGATAATAACAATTTAATCCTTCTATTTTAATTTTTTTCTCTTTCATGTGTGTAAATTTTCTATGTGTGTGTGGCAAATCGAATTGCCACCTTCCTTTTTAATATGTTGGATAGGGTGAAGAGAAAAACACAGATTCCAAGCAGAATTATAGATGCCCCAAACCCCTTCATTAGCTCCTCCTGAGAATTATAATCCGAGGAGATATAAAAGATATAGAAGGGAATGGCCTCATATTGGGAAAGCACCGATGTGGGAATCCCTGCCATGGCTACTACCCCTGTTAACATGATGACTGCTGTATCCTCTGCGCATCTCCCTATTGCCAGGATGATGCCGCTGATGATACTGGAAAGATTATAGGGAATCAATATGAATAAGATATTTTGCAGTCTGGAGGCACCCAGAGCGAGTCCAGTGGTTTTGATGGAAAAAGGTAAATTACCCAGAGATTGCTCTGTGGTTCTGATAATATAGGGAAGGACAAGGCAGGCCAGAGCCAGACTTGAAATGAGAAAACAGGGGTAAATATGCTCGGATAGGTGTCTGTGGAGGAAGATAGAAATGGCAAAGCCGAAAAGGCCCACTAAAATAGAGGGTATCCCTGCCAAGACATCAAGTAAAAAATTGAATAACGGTTTCCACCTAACATTGCAGTATTCCGCAAGATAGATTCCGCTGGCAACCCCAACAGGGATGGCCCATATAATGGAAGTGATGATCAAAAGGATCGTGCCGGCTATTGCAGGAAAGAGACCATCAACCACCGCCTTTCTCAATAGAAGTGCATCCAGAGGCCCGGTTTCCCCGAATATCATAGATAGATTCAGGGTGGGGACACCTTTATAGAGTAAAAAAGATAGAAGTACCACTACAACCCCTATAAGGATTATACCTGTTATCCAGGCAAAGATGGTAATCCCATATTCTGTTAAACGATTCATCTCTCCCTCAAAATTTCAAAATACCCTAACAACCTCAGGATAAGGACAATTAACATGGTAAAGACAAAGAGTATCAGGCCGCAGACGAATATTGATTTGAACTCCGGGCTCTCATAGTCACTTGCGATGATCAGGGCGATATGGGAGGTCAATGTCCTGGCAGCATCGGATAGACCTCGGGGAATCTGGAGTGCATTGCCTGCAATCATAAGAGAAATCATGGTATCTCCTGCAGCCCTTCCAGCGGCCAGGACCAATCCTGAGATTATCCCCTTCCAGGCTGATGGGATGATGACATAAATCAGCTTTTGTACCGGGGTGGCACCCAGGGCCTCTGCCGCATTGAGATAGTTTTTTGGCACAGAATTGAAGGCATCGGTTAAAAACAGTACAATTGTAGGAAGAATAAGCAATGCCAGCATTATAGAAGCACTCAATACACACATCCCTGTTCCTTTTTGAAAAATCTCCCTGACCAGTGGTACCAGCAAAAATATAGCAACAAATGAATAAATGACGGTAGGAATGCCTGTCATAAACTCCACAAGCTTTCTCAGGAATCTGCCGAAATTCCGTTGAGAAAAGACGCTGATAAGTGCTGAACACCCTATTCCAAAGGGCGTGGCAATAAGGATAGCAAAAGAGGCGATGATCACTGTACCGACCATCATCGGGAGCACACCAAACTTGCCGTCATAAGGGTTCCATCCCAGTCTGAGAAATTCAACGATTTTTCCTCCTCTGAAAAGTGGCAGACTGAACAGGAACATAAAAGAGAGGATAAATATAGTAATAGAGGCGCTGAGTAGGGCACTGAGAAGGAAGCTCTTCTCAGCAAATTTTTCTATAGAAGGTCTCATTAATTAACCGCGATAAATCCTTTTTCTGCTACGATCTTTTGTCCTTCTTTGCTCAGGATATAATCTATAAAAAGCCTGGTTAACCCAGAAGGCTCCCCCTTGGTGTTCATATAGAGTCCCCTGGCAATGTTATAATTTCCCTTACGAACATTCTCTAAGCTAGGGAAAACGCCATCTAAAGAGACAGGCGCCACCGTATTGTCTAAATAACCTACAGAGATGTAGCCAATCCCGTAGGGGTCAACGCTAATGGCCGATTTCATGGCGCCGTGGGATTTTACAAAATTGGCGGTTTTGGTTATTTCACCTTTTTTCAATGCCTTCTTCCAGAATACCTTCCGGGTGCCGCTGGAAGCATCACGGGTATAAACATTAGGTGCTCTGTCCTTCCATCCCAGCGCTTTCCAATTATCCAGCTTTCCGGAAAAGATATCCATGATCTCAGCTTTGTTCATTCTGACTACAGGGTTTTCTGGATTAACAACAACGGCGATTCCATCTATGGCGAATTTGAACATCTTCAGCCCATGCCTCTTTATTTCATCATCAGTTGCCTTCCTCCCTGTGTTTCCTATGTCTACCAAACCTTCTCCTAC
>DATKWM010000015.1:0-5002 GCA_035529575.1 Desulfatiglandales bacterium | reverse complement strand
TCAAGTCGAGTCGCTCAGGGCCGAAAGGCCTCTAGGTCGAACGATTATTCCAATTCAGAGCGAAGCGGTGCTAAGTTCTTTAGAGCGTTTCCGAGACCTTTTTCAAATTATCAAGCAAGGCCTCAACTATCTTATCATGTTTGAGTCTTACTTTGAAAATCCAGGCCAGATTTTTAAAAAAACCTTCAGGTTGTACAATAATTGTGTGGGCCACTCGTGTGTATTCATCCACGCTATCAAGCTCCCAGATTTCTGTTCCGCCAGTAAAAAACCCATCTAAAAATTGTAGGCGAATTTTTTTATCCGGAATAATTTCCTCAACCCGTGAATTCCAATCAAGCGTAACTATGTGGACAATTCTCGTCTTAATTAACAACCCAACACGATAGGGTGGTGGAGATTTATGTGTGACGATGATGCCTTTTGGGCATATCTCTTTAAAGGCTTCCTCTTGGGTCAGTATCTGAAATATCCGGTTTCTTTCGGCGCGGATTAAACGGGTGTGCTGGTTGATCTCACCCTTATATCGGTTGTATTGAGGGGATGTTATAATGTATTTTGTGGAGCATCCATATAAAGATACAAAAAGGAGTAGTGCAGCCAGAAGATAAAGCCTTTTTCCGCCAAATCTTAAATCCATTTCATTGTACCTTAAGCAGCCAGTTTTTCCCATCCACTCGTTTATCAACTTTTATATCAGACAGATAGGCGGCAATAGGAAGAAGATCCACCGTATCGATCTGATGGGTTATTCTATGTGGATGATCTGAAAAAAGATGAACACCTGGCCCTGAAATCACAAAAGAGACATACACATCATTGTGATAAATACCACCGTGGTGGGCATATTTGTCTTTATCTGGGGCAAAGTAGGAGCCCGGCTTATTGATAAGGATGATATCCGGAGTATTATTCCCATGAAAATCACGGCGATACATATACGCAGCCTTAAGCTCCTTGCCAACCAATTCATCCAGCCCTGAAAGAGGTTCCAAGGCATTTATGAAAGCATTATCGCTACGGTTTGATTGGCGATAAAGGCTCAGGTTAAAAAACCAAAAAGTGTCTGATGTGTTTGTATCTTCATTTCTTTCACCAGGGTATTGAGCGACAAGGAGCGTGTTAAGGGAGGTTTTCATATCCTCAACATCAATTAAAACATCTACTATCGGCTTTACATCTTCAAGCAATCTCGGTGGTGACGTCCAATCGGCATTCATACCATTCCTGATGTAAATCACCTTGGTGCTGGCACCAGGCATAATAACAATATTGGCGTCTTTTACCGAATAGGGGCGGTCCATGACCTTAAACTTTTCGGAAAGTGTCTCTGCTAACCTCTCCTCATTTAAATGTTTGATAATCCTGGTCTGCCCATGATCTGCAACAAGAAAGAATAGTGTATTTTCAAGTATTTTATTCTTCTTTAAAAAAGCTTTAATTTTCCCCAATTCAGGATCAAGAACCTCTCTCAGATACCATCTTTGAATCTGGTCAACTGTCCAGTTCTCTCTTGCCATGAATCGTCGAGGATAATGTGTAAAAATATCCAAACCAACATAGTGTACAACCACAAGGTCAGGAATATCCCCATCTGCTCTCAGTTTTCCCTCCAATCCATCAATGAAAGAATACATGTAACCACTTAGAAGACCTTTCGTTGTACCTCTATCAAGATGAGCACCATCCGGAATAGGGTTCCCATCTTTGATAAGGTTAAGCATAAAGGCCTGGCCCCATAGATGGAAACTTTGCTGTATCCAGTCTCGGCTATCAATCCCTTTTGCTACTTGAGTCGCTACCCCCATCATTGTTTTACCTGACCTGCGGGCATAATCAAAAATAGTATCGGTCTTAGTTTTTTCAAGGATATTGATGATACGACGCTGAAAGAAGGAGGTCAGGGTGACTAACTTTTTCTCTTTCCTGTTGAACCACATGGTTGATGGAACACCATGCCGGCAGGGATATACCCCTGTAAGAAGTGTGATGTTTGAGGGCGCAGATGAGGAAGGAATAGATACAAGCACATTTTCAAAATATATGTAAGGGTACGATCTGTCTTTTCCCTTTATGATCTCCTTGAAATTTGGTAGCGAATCCAGGGATTCCATGAGGGTTTTACGTTTCAAGGCATCTAAAATAATTATAAAAACCTTCGGCCTTTTTTGTTTGATTTTATCCGTCTTCAGCAACGGAGATGGGCGAGAGGCACAACCAAATGATACAAGGAGTACTCCAACCAAAAGATAAAGAGAGGTAATAGATCGATATATCCGGTGACTTTGATTTGACATTTTATCCTACTGACTATAAATTATCGAAAAGAATAGGGGTCAGCTTAAGATCGAGCTTATATTTTGTAAAGGATTATTAATGTGAAGGTTATCTTTTATTGGGTCTTATACCCTCTCATACGCCCTTTTTATCTCATTTCCGTGATCCTCAATACCCTTGTTTTAGGATCGATAATCATCGCTATTTCACCATTCGATAGAAATGGAAATGTAGTCCATTATATAGGCAAGTTTTGGTCTTTGCTCAACATATATCTTTCTGGCACCAGGTTGACGATAAAAGGCACGGAAAGGATAAAAAAAGGTCATACCTATATCGTCATGTCCAATCATCAAAGCCTGGTCGATCCTTGGATCTTGATAGGAAAACTCCCTTTGCAGCTCCGCTGGACTATAAAATCAGAAGTAAAGAAAATGCCAATCTTCGGGTATGCCCTTGAGCGAATGGGGCATATATACGTTGGAGAAAAGAAGCGGAAACAGAGGGATCTGACCCTGCAAAAAGCCTTGAAGAAACTAAAGAAAGGTTCATCGGTAGTTATCTTTCCTGAGGGAACAAGAAGTGATGATGGATATTTACAGAGATTCCATAAGGGAGGAGCAATTATTGCAATGAGGTCTGGTGTGCCTATACTCCCTGTAACAATAAATGGAAGTCGTTTTGTGCTCCCCAAAGGCACTCTCGCCCTGATGCCGGGCAAAATTGAGGTTATTGTGGGAGAATCAATCGACTCTGGCATGTTTGGAGAGAATGGGAAAGGTCAATTAATAGCAGGAGTAAAATCAGCCATACAGCAGAACCTTGACCTTAAATATGGTGCTTTTGTAAAAAATTTGTAACCAACTCTTTAAGGACTCACAGAAAAAGGTAAATGCGACGTCATATACTTGATAGCCCCATATCATATTATGCTATTTTTTTATTTGTCCGATACCTGCCCATCAGGCTTTGCCACTGGTTAGGAAAACTCGTGGCATTACTAGTATATTCATTTTCACGTAAAGACCGCGATGGCCTTGCATCTAACCTTTCTTTAGCCCTGAAAAGGCCACCTGACGATCCCTTTATAAAAAAAACTGTCAGGCAAATCTTTAAAAACTACGGGCATTATATGGTTGACTTTTTTTTAATGCCTCTACTCCCTTCTCATAAGATTAAAAAGTTCATTGCTGAATTTAAGGGGCTAGAAATTCTTGAGCACGCCCTTGCTAATGGTAAAGGAGTTATTTTATTAGCAGCCCACTTGGGTAATTGGGAGTTTGGCAGTCTTTTTCTGCGATTCAAAAACTATCAACTGAATGTGGTAGCATTGGCACACAACACCTCTTCCACAAATGCTCTCGTAAACCGCCTCAGGAGAAACAAGGCAATAAATGTTATTGAAGTAAATGGGTCATCCTTTTCAGGGATTGAGATCTTACGGTGCCTTCGAAACAATGAGATCGTGGCCATGATTGGCGACAGGGATTTTTTCGGTCGGGGCCGGCCAATTACCTTTTTTGGTGAGAAAGTCAGTTTTCCTGTCGGGCCAGTTGTACTGGCCATGAAATCAGGGGCAGCACTTATTCCCGCATTTGTTCTCAGGCAATCAGATGGAAGATATTTCGGTGTACTCGAGGAAGCCATTCCTTTCCTTTTAGAAGGTGACCGTGACGATGCCATTGAAAAAAATTTAGGCACAACAGCCCGGATATTTGAAAAATATATACTCGCTTACCCTGATCAATGGTATCGCCCTGATCCTATTAAAAAAAGATTGGCCTCATAAGGCTGTTACTGATTGCAGCCAAATGGCCTGTGGGCAATTACGGTTTCAGGCGGGCATGGAAAAAAGTCTTGAAGACTCTGTAATGAGAAAATTTCTTATTAAAAAATACATAGTTCCCATATCTTTCTGTCTCATCCTATTTCTCTATCCTTATCCGGTGTCCCCATTTGAAACAGAGCCGCATTCAGAGACAGAACTAAGCTGGGTGATGGAAAACATCAAGGAGAAAGAAAAAAACCTCAAAACCTTTACCGCAAAGTTTTCACAAACGAAGAAGACCTACCTGCTTCGAGAACCATTGCACTCGGAAGGTATTATCTATTTTGATTCTTCTGGCAAGATGCTTTTGAAGGTCATCAGTCCTTCACCATTGATAACCCTTTTAAAAGACAGCATGCTGCTTACCTATTATCCTGACGTATCAAAGACCGAAGAAAGATACCTCGGAAGAACTGATACGATCCTCAAAAAATACTTTGGCATCGGTCAATCAATTGAAGAGCTGAGGAAACAATATGCAATCCAGCTTGTCTCAAAAACATATTCGAAGAGCTATCATCTGAAATTGATACCGAAAATGAAGCCAATAAAGAGGTATATTGATTCGATCGAAGTTGTGGTGAGCCCGAAAAACTGGCTTCCAAAGCACATTCATTTTAAGGAAACAAAGGGTGATTACACCTCTTTAAAGCTGAACTTTATTTCGATCAATGAACCTTTGCCACAAGGGATTTTTCAAGTAGATTTTCCAAAAGATGATGAGGGCAATTGATAAACCTCGCAAAAAAAGGAGGATAATGATGAAAAGATTTTTTTGGATGCTTATTTGTCTTTTTTTTATTTCATTATTTTTAGTGCCATCTGCCTATGCAATCTTTTGTTCAAAGCAGGGCAATCAGAATCCATATGAGGCCAAATGGTCAAGCAAACGGGAGG
>DATKWM010000014.1:0-14147 GCA_035529575.1 Desulfatiglandales bacterium | reverse complement strand
TACCTTAGATAAAAATTCACCCATACCATTATATTTCCAATTGGAAGAGATATTGAAAGAAAGAATTGAGACAGCAGAATTAAAACCAGGAGATTTGCTGTCTTCAGAAAAAGAATTGTCAGAAAAATATCAAATTAGTAGGCCTACCATTAGAGAAGCATTAAGAGGGTTGGTTAATGAAGGTTTACTTTATCGAGAAAAGGGGAAAGGGACTTTTATAGCAAAACCTAAGATAGATTATGGATTTATCCAAAGGTTAACCACCTTCTACGATGATATGATAGAAAAAGGTTACACCACAAAAACAAAGATCGTTAAACAAGAAATTAAAGAGGTTGGAGGAGCAATAGCTAAAAAATTAAATATCCCAAAAGGTGAAAAGATTATTTTTTTACACAGAATAAGATCTGTTGAGAATGAACCTGTAGTAAGTGTGATGAATTTCATTCCTTATAAATTATGTCCAGATCTGATCAATGAAGATTTAGAGAATAAGTCACTCTATCGTATGCTTATCAATAAGTATGAATTAAAACCCTATAAAGCGGAGATTACCTTAGAGCCGATTGTGGCGGAAGAATATGATTTTCAAGTTTTGAAGATTAACATAGGAGCTCCAATGCAGTTAATGCAAAATATTACTTATACAAAGGATAATATAGCCATGGATTATTTTGAATCGCGTTTTAGAGGTGATAAAGGGAAAGTTAGGGTTGTACTTTATAACGAAATATAATTAAGGATGTGTTTTAATGGAAAAAGTTAAGTTTTGTTTAATTGGAGTCGGTAGAGCAGGAATGGTTCATGCCAGAAACTATGAATTTGAAATAAGCAATACAGAAATTGTTGCAGTTGTTGATACTAATGAAAAGGTTGCTGAGGAAGCTGCGAAAGAATTAAGTGCTAACAATTTCTTTATTGAATTTGAAGAAGCGTTAAGATGTGAAAAATTTGATGCAGTTTGTATAGGAGCGCCGACTTTCGCTCATGCTGAAACTGTTATTAAAGCCGCTGACGCCGGGAAGCATATATTCTGCGAAAAACCGCTTTCTTCCACCTTGGAAGAAGCAAATCAAATGGAAAAAGCAGTAAGAAGAAATCAAGTGAAGTTTCAAATTGGTTTTATGAGGAGATTTGATCAAAATTTCTTAAAAGCTAAAAAAATGATTGAACAAGGAGAAATTGGGACTCCCATTCTTGTGAAATCTGTAGGACGAGGACCAGGCTTACCACCGAAGTGGTACTGTGATGTAAAAAGAAGCAATGGGCTTTTAGCAGAGGTTAACAGTCATGATTTTGATTCTATGAGGTGGTTGATTGGCAGTGAATATGAACAAGTATATGCCATGGCTGATAATTTTAAATGCCCCCAATATAGAGAAGAATATCCTGATTTCTATGATACGGCTGTAGTTAATTTAAGATTTAAAAATGGCGTTTTAGGTCTAATTGATGGATGTTGTCCTGCTACATATGGTTATGATGCGAGGATGGAAATCTTAGGAACAGAGGGAATGCTACAAATAGGTTCCAAGCAGGCTTCTTCAGTTTTGGTTTGGAATAATAAGAGTCAACTAATTAAAGAAGGCAATCGAAGCTGGAGGATTTTATTCAAAGATGCCTACTTAGAGGAAGATAAGCATTTTGCTAATTGTATATTAAACAATGAAGAACCAAAAGTTAGTATTGAAGATGGAAAAAAAGCGATTGAAATAGTTATTGCAGCGAATAAATCAATCAAGACTGGTCAACCAGTTAAATTATAAAATATTTCTATTAACCTATGGTATTTATCATGAGAGAATACTAACAAAGAATAATAAACATTAATAAATATATGTGTCATAACTTGGGGATATGTCGATTGGTAAACTTGCTTGCTTTCCGAGAATAGAGGGGTTGAAATTTATATCTAAATGGATTGGAGGAACGAAGATGAGTAATAAACGCAAACTGGGACTTTTAACTTTTTCTGATGGTCGAAAAGCTGTCCATGAGGAGTTGCTTCCAGTAAACAAGAAATTTCATGACGAAGTAGTGAGTGCCCTTGAAGCTACGGGCGAAATTGAAGTTATTCCGGGAGAAACAATCATTCATGAACCAAGACAAGCGCAAGAACAAGCTGCAAAGCTAAAAACAGCCAGGGTCGATGCCACAATTTTTAACTTTTCTATCTGGTCTTTTCCTCACCTTTCAGTATTGTCCGCACAAGCTGGGCGTGGCCCGTTTTTGCTACTTTCGAACTTGAATCCGAGTTACCCTGGCTTGATCGGTATGCTAGCAGTGGGTGGTAGCTTGGATAACTTGGGTATTCGCCACAGCCGTGTTTGGGGTGATATCAGGAAAAAAAGTGTTGTAGATCGGGTTCTCAGTTTTGCTAAGTCAGCATCCGCTGTAAACCGATTGAGAGGAGAAACCTGCGGTTTATTCGGTGGGCGAAGTATGGGTATGTATCATGCAACTGTTGACCCTCGTCAATGGCAGGCGGAGTTCGGTGTAGACATCGAGCATGTCGATCAATTTGAGATCGTCCGTTGTGCTCAGATTGTGGAAGAGAGCCGCGTAGAGCAGGCATTTAAGTGGCTGACGGATTACGTTGGCAGAATTGTATATGACGGAAAAGGACTAACTCCGGAAAAATTGAAAAGACAAATTCGAGCGTATTTTGCTACAAAAGATATTATTAAAGAACGCGATTTTGATTTCGTTGCCATCAAGTGCCAGCCAGAGCTAAGCGACCACTTTGTCACACAGTGTCTCAGCCATGCTTTCTTGAACGATCCATACGATATGGAGGGCGTAAAGCCACCGATAGCCTGTGGGTGCGAGGCAGACTTAGATGGGGCTCTTACCATGGAAATAATGAAACACATTACGGATGGACCAGTGTTGTTTTACGATCTAAGGCACTACGACGCAGCTAACGACATGTTCATTTTCTCCAACTGTGGTTCTCAACCAACATTTTTTGCTGGACGATCAAATGACCCCAGATCGAATCTTAGCAGAGTGACCTTCTACCCACAGACTCCGTTCTACTTTAAGGCTGGTGGTGCATCTGTTCAATACATGTGTGCAGAAGGCGAGATTACTATGGCCAGATTGTCACGAAAGGATGGTAAGTACTGGATGGCCATTATACCAGGGGAATTCATAAAAGTATCTGAGGAGAAAATGAAGGAAACTTCACCCGAATGGCCACAAGGGTTCACAAAACTCGATGTAAACGCAAAGGATCTGATTTCTGGTCTTGGTGCAAATCATTTGCACGCAGTCTACGGAAACTATGTCGAAGAGTTGAAGGAGTATTGTAATCTAATGGGAATCGAGTCCAGAGTATTCTCACGAAATACGCGAGATGCTAACGAATAGGTCTTGCCAGTTCTGCGAGTGGACTAACTTTCTGATTATCTATGAAAAACTGGTACTAAAATAAAGGGGGCGATGCGTGTCTAAAAAAATATTCTTTAGTACGGAAATCGATCATCGGTATTAAATTAAATGAAAGGGGTTTTATGATATGAAAGAAAAGCAAAAATTTTTAATGGTAATTTATTTGGTACTTACATTATTGTTGGTTCTTTATCCATGTCAAGCGGCTGCTACTCAAGTGCCAGGAGAATTCAAGATCGGTGTCATATATAGCTTGACGGGTGGGGGATCCGCTGTCGGAACGACCCAGCTTGACGGGGCAGAGCTTGCGGTGAAAGAGATCAACGAACGCGGCGGTCTGAATATAGGCGGCATATTGGTACCTGTACAGGTATTGGTGCGCGACGATGAAACAAAACCCGACGTAGCGATCCGACGATACCGGGAACTCACGGGTGAAGGTGTCAGAGTGATTGTGGGAGGCACTTTTGGGCATATATCCACAGCATACAACGTGCAAGCCCAGGACGGCCAAACATTTGTTATGGCAACGAATGGAATTGAGGAGAAGTGTCATAGGAAGGAGAACAAGGCGCCTTATTTTCTCTCATCGCTCGGTGCTACTGATGCGGTCGGTAGAATTTGTGCTGATTATGTGGCCCGAACCTATGAACCGAAGCACGTGATTCTGTGCCTTCCTGACTACTCATACGGTCATGGGGCTAATAAAGGCGCAATGACCGTGTTCGAAGGCAAGTACCCTCAGATTAAGGTAGAAACTCTCTGGACACCAGTAGGTACACCCGATTTCACTTCCTATATACTGCGATTGAAGGATTCCAAGCCTGACGTAGTGATGATGGGGCAATGGGGAGATGACGCTATTGGGATTGTAAAGCAAGCACATGAACTAGGTTTGCACGAAGACACAATAGTTTTCTACAACTCCATTAACGCAGCCCTTGCTCTTGGGATTCCACCAGAAGCGGTCGAAGGTATGGCTATGGGTATTTGGTTGTACCACGACCTGAGCGACTTTCTTAAAGAAAAGGACCCCGAAACCGTAAGGGCGATGGAAGAGCTCACGGAAGTTTGGAGAGCAGAGTACGGCGAACCACCGGATGTTATGGCAGTCTACGCATACATCGGAATGCGGGAAACGCTACGAGCGATAGAGCTAGCCGGGGGTACAGACCCAAAAGCGATGTATCAGGCGTTGATGGAAAATCCAGAATTCATGAGTGTAAAGGGACCCGCTCACTGGCGAGAGGATGGGCGACCATTCTACAAATATGCCAAGTTCATAGGCATCGGCAAAGGGGCGGACGAACGGGCTGATAGATTCGACTATGCTAAGGTCATTGACGCCTATGAAGGCGAACAGCTTGTTCTGCCTCTAATAGAGATGGGTTACTAAGGCTGATAGATATCATATTATCGGGCTGAGGCGTTCAAAATTGGTTTGGACGCCTCTTTTAGTCCAGAAAGGGTGGTTGTGAATGTCAAGGCTACTAGAGACCAAAGAGTTGACCAAGAGATTCGGGGGCTTGGTTGCGGTAAATGAGGTCGATTTTTGCATCAGTGAGGGTGAGACAGTTGGAATAATCGGTCCCAATGGCTCTGGGAAAACGACGTTCTTCAACCTGATTTCAGGGTTTTTCCCACCAACACGGGGATCAATCACTTTCTTAGATCACGACATAACAAGGCTTTGGCCCGAGCAGCGGGTCAGTTTGGGTATCGGTCGCACGTTTCAGCTTGTATCAGTTTTTGATTCACTGAAAGTATGGGAAAACCTTGTTCTATGCGTGGCACGTATGGCGGAAGAAAAGCTTAGTCCGTTCGCGTTTATGACAAAGCCGAGGTCGAATCGCATGATACGGGACAAGTGCTTGGAAGCGTTAAAGCTTGTGGGACTCGAAGCTGCATCAGAGCTAACAACCGCTGCATTGTCATACGGCTCGAAAAGAATGCTTGAGATAGCAATCTCTCTTTCACTTAGACCTAAACTATTGTTGCTAGACGAGCCATTTGCCGGTCTAAGCGATGATGAAATTAATGAGGTGTTGTCACTTCTTCATCGTGTGAAGAAAAACTTTACCTTGATTATAGTCGAGCATAAAATATCCAGGATCGTTGATATAGTGGAAAGAATGTACGTGATGAATGAGGGACACATCATCTGTACTGGGTCTCCCGCAGATGTCCTGAAGAATCCCGAGGTCCAAGAATGTTACTGGGGAAAAGAAGCTCCGGAAAACGAAGAAATCATATGAGATGAGAATGTCCTTAGTGTAATCGAATACAATGCAGTCATGTATGTATTCCGTAGCAAATTATTTAGGAGAGTAGGAACGTAATGCTAAAGGTTAGCGAGCTTAATGTCGCTTATGGTCTGGCAAAGGTTCTCCATGATGTGTCGGTTGAATTTCAGGCGGGTCAAATGGTTTTTATTATGGGACGCAACGGTGCAGGGAAGACAACGTTTTTGAAAACCATCATGGGTTTGCTAAGACCACTTAGCGGAACAATAGTTTATGAAGGGGTGGACATCACGAAAGCTTCACCTGAGGAGCTGTATCGAAAGGGGTTCCGATACGTCGCTCAGGACAAGAGAGTTTTCAGCGATCTGACTGTGCGAGAAAACATAGAGATTGCTGCATACGGTTGTCGAGAGCCACTCGATGCAGCTTTAGAGACTGCCACTGCGGTTTATCCAAGACTGAAAGATTTTTTCAACGTTAAGGCCGGGCAGCTCAGCGGGGGTCAGAGACAAATTCTGCTAGTTGGCCAGGCACTTGTTGGGCACCCAAAACTCCTGTTGATTGATGAACCTACTCAGGGGCTCGCATCAGTGGTGATCGGTGAAATTGTAAGAATTCTCAGTAAGTTGCGAGGCAATGTTACAGGTATAATCGTAGAGCAGAACGTAGCGCTTATGAAGCAGCTTGCTGATACGGTTTACGTAATGAAGGAAGGAAGAGTGTCGAGGCAGATCAACGAAAAATCTCAGATTGCCTCGCTATTATCCTCGAGCGAAGTGTGAGGGAGGTACGAGACAAAATGAATCGAGGTACTAAAAAAACCGTGAGAGAGCTGACTCGTCAAGAGACCCTATTGGCGGACAACTTAGCTTTGTCGTCGCGTAATACGGAATTGCTCAGTACATTGATTGTGGCGGGTTGCCTTGTTTTTCTAGTTCTGCCCCTTTCTTCTTATCGCGTAACCGACTTCATGATTTTCTGTATTCTTGTCATGTCGTGGGATCTTCTATATGGTTATATGGGTAGGCTATCTTTTGGGCACTATCTGTATTATGGCGCAGGTGCATATGGAGCTGGCCTGCTCATAAGGTACGTAACAGCTAATCCTTTAGTTGCCATCGTAGCGGGGATAATGCTCTCTACCGTTTTGGCTGTGCTGCTAGGCATTGTAGTCGTGCGAGCTACCGGTGCATGTTTTGCATTGTTAAACGCAGCGTTCAATGTAGTTGGGTTCTTTATAGTAATGTCGCCGCTAAGAAGCATAACGTCTGGTGAGGATGGCTTTGGTGTTGGCGCAAAGAAACTAGGTTTCATCAATTTTTTTGACCCAGGATTCAGATTCTGGTTTGTACTATTGTCGCTTCTTCTTGTACTCTGGGTATTGAGGCGACTCACATCTTCTTCGTACGGAGTTCTTGTCCGATCAATAAAACAAAATGAGACTCGCGTAAGATTTCTGGGCTATAATACATATTTTTACAAATGGATCACTTTTGTAATCTCGGCTTCTATTGCAGGATTTGCAGGAGCACTGAGTGCTCTAAACTATAATTATGTAAACCCAAATTCTTTGAATATCCACGCAAATGTAGGTGTGGTTTTTGCATGCCTTATTGGAGGAGCCGGACATATCTACGGTGCAATCGTTGGTGGTGTCGTTTATATGATCATCAGCAACCTTCTCCCAATATACTTTCGACGCTGGGAATTGTTTCTTGGTATTGCTCTACTCATCATTGTGTTTAGGTTTAAGGCGGGGGTCTGGGGTACCCTCAAGTCGTGGTGGACAAACAGGTCTTTACGACGACGTAAAGCCTTTGTTCATGAATAGGGAGGTATGACGCGTATGATAAATACGATTCTATTTGGTTTTACCACAGGTGCAATTCTTTACTTTATATCGATTGGTTTCTCCTTGACGTTTGGCACGATGCGAGTCATAAATTTTGCTCATACCTTGAGCTACGCAATTGGAGCGTACATTGTGATGACCGCAGTCACATATTGGGGCATGGGATTCGAATTCGGTATGGTGTTCGCCCTGCTGCTACTGATCCCGCTATCGTATGTAATTGAGCGGTTTATAATAAGGCGATTGTATGGAGAGTCTCTTGACTATGCCTTTATAGCTACCTATGCAGTTGCATTAATTGGTATTGATTTTATAAAATGGATATGGGGTGTTCACGCACATCCACTGAGGGATCCGATTCGTATATCATTAGATTTGCTTGGCCTAAGATTCCCCCTATATAGGATACTTATCGTAGGGGCCGCTCTTATTCTATTTATCGCAATTCAGCTCTTTATGAAAAGAACGATTGTGGGAAAAGTAATAATTGCCGCGTTGGAAGATAAAGATCACGTCAGAGCTCTGGGTATCAGCGTAGAAAAGTATTTCTCCCTTGTCTTTGTCATAGGTAGCGTCCTAGCTGCATGCGGTGGGGTTTTGTACGCACCAATCACCGCTATTCATCCATATATGGGTATGCAGTTCATACTCCTCTGCTTTGCCGTTGTGGTTGTGGGGGGCATGGGGAACATTAACGGAACGTTTTACTCTGCGTTCACTCTCGGTATGGTCGTAGCGATTACCGGTCGGTACTGGCCACAGGGGGCTGAGGCGATGATTTTTGTAGCAATGGCAGTGGTACTAATTATCCGACCGATTGATATCTGACTTGACATCTAAGACTGGTCAACCAGTTAAATTATAAACTGTCTATATTAGCCTAAATTTTGTAGAGGAGAGAATAATTATGTTAGCTGCAGTCTATAATGGAAAGAAAAACATTGAAATAAGGAATATTCCTAAACCTAAAATATGTGATAATGAAGTGCCATTAAAAGTTAAGGCTTGCTCAATTTGTGGCACAGATCGAAGAATATATGAGTACGGGCATTTTAAAATTAAAGAAAAAAATGAGCAGATATTAGGCCATGAAATATCAGGAGTAATTGAAGAAGTTGGGGGAAAAGTAGATTACTACGAAATAAGGAATACGTGTTGCTTTAGCACCAAATGTAGGCTGTGGTTTCTGTGAGGTCTGTAGAAAAGGTCTTGAACAATTATGTTTAAACTATAATGCTTTTGGTATTAGTTGGCCTGGGGGCTTTGCTGAATATGTGAAAATTCCTGAAATTGCAGTCAGGCACGGGAATTTACTTGAAATACCGGAATCGCTTAGTTATGAAGAAGCTGCAGTAATTGAACCATTATCTTGTTGTTACAATGCTTATGAGTCCCTAAATGTGAGGCCAGGAGAGAGTTTATTGATTTTCGGAGCCGGTCCAATGGGGATCCTGCATTTAATTTTGAATAAGCACTTAGGAATTGGAATGACCATTGTCACAGATGTTGATGAGAAGCGTCTAAAACTTAGTCAGGGATATGGAGCGGACTATATAGTTAAGAGTGACTCCAGGATAAAAAAAACAATAATGAGTTTAACCAATGGAATAGGGGTTGACAATATAATTACCGCTGCTTCAGTTCCAGAAATACAAGAGGAATCTTTGGAATTAGTAGCAATAAATGGCAAAATTAACTTCTTTGCTGGTTTGCCGGTAGGAAAAGAAGAAATTAAATTGAATTTAAATATAATTCACTATAAACAGCTAAAAATTACTGGAACTACCGGGGCTTCTCTAAAACAATTTCGGCAGACTGTAAAACTATCTCAAAATGCTGGGTGTAATCTAAAAAAGATAATAACTAAAAAAATAGGCGTTGAAGAACTAAGTACTATTTTTGAGGATATTTCAGTTTTTAATAATAATATGAAAATCGTAGTTAGCTTTGAGAAGTGATAAAAAGAGTTCGGTTAAGTAATACGAGATAGTAAAAGAGGTGAAAATATGCAATATTCTATCAGTAACTGGATATATGCAACAGAAGATTTAGAAAAGAGCCTTCAAAGGTTAGCAAAGTACGAATATGATGCTGTAGAGCTTGAAGGGGAACCGGATAATGAAAAATATGAACCTAAGAAAGTAAAAACAATTTTAAAAAAGTATGGGCTCGAAGTTTCTTCTATTGCCGGAATGTATCTGTGGAAAGAAGGAATTAAAAGGGATCTGGCTTCCTCGGATAAGAAGATCAGGGAACAGACTGTTGAATATCTATTCAGGTGTATAGATTATGCCAGGCTGATAGGTGCGAAACTGGTTATTGTTGTTCCAGCTGCCGTATCTAAATTAGCTCCCTCTCTAAGTAAAAAAGAAGACTGGAAAAATTCTGTAAAGGCAGTTCAGGAAGTAGCGAAATATGCGGAGAAAAAAGATATTTTACTGGCAATAGAGCCGATAAATAGGTATGAAACTTATTTGGTTAACAGCGTTCAGGATGCTTTATATTATGCCCGCGAGGTAAATTCAAGTCATGTTAAAATTATGGCCGATACTTTTCACATGAATATAGAGGAGCGGGATATACCGGAAGCAATCAGGATAGCCGGCAGTAATCTGATTAATGTTCACATAGCAGATAGTAATCGGTGTTCAGTTGGAAGAGGGCATATAAACTTTAAAGCGCTTATTAAAGCACTAAAGGAAATAAATTATCAATATGCGTTAACTTTAGAGCCATTGCCACCAGTTTCTGATCCTTACCTTGTTATAGGGGGAGGAGTTTCAGAGAATATTTTCGATCAGTATGCAGCAGAAAGTATAATGGGCTTAAAATATTTTGAACGTATTACCTGAAATTAAAAAGTTTAAAGATTTTATAATTAAGATTATTTTTATGCAGACCTTAAACGATTTATATTAGGGGAGGTAAAACATGAATTTTAAAGATAAAGTTGTCATAGTTACCGGGGGTGCGGTAGGAATCGGCAAGGCAACGGCAATGGCTTTTGTAGAAAAAAATGCCAGGGTTATTATAGCTGATATTGATATTGAAAAAGGTAAACAGGCCAGCTCTTTAATGGGCGGAGAGGCTTTTTTTGTTAAAACAAATGTAGCCAACAGCGAAAGTGTAAACGATATGGTTAAAGAAGTCACCAAGAGGTTTGGGAGGATAGATATTTTGGTTAATAATGCCGGAATATATTATCAGGGTGATGTAATTAAAACCACAGAAGAAGAATGGGATAGAGTAATGGCTGTAAATCTAAAAGGTATGTATCTATGCTGTCATTATGCTATACCGGTTATGTTGAAAGGGAATGGCGGTGTTGTGATTAATGTTGCTTCCGAAGCTGGTCTGGTGGGTATTGCCGGTCAGACGGCTTATAATGTTTCCAAGGCCGGAGCTATCTCTCTGACTAAAAGCATGGCTGTGGATTTCGCCAGGAAAGGTGTGCGAGTTAATGCAGTATGTCCGGGAACAACGGAAACTCCGCTGGTTAAAAATGCCTTAGAGAAATCTAAAGATCCGGAAAAAGCAAGACGTGAACTTGAAGAATGCCGCCCCTTAAATAGATTAGGAAGACCAGAAGAGATAGCAGCAGCAATCTTAGCCATGGCTTCCGATAGTTTAGGATACGCAACAGGTTCTATCTTTTCTATTGATGGTGGTTATACCGCAAAATAACTAAGAGAGTCAATTTTTAAGGAGGTTGACTATATGACAGACTATCTGATTGGTGTAGATATAGGGACTGCAGGAACAAAATCAGGTCTTTTTGACACAGAAGGAGTTCTATTAGCTCAGGCCTACGAAGAGTCTTCGCTCTATTATCCAAAGCCTGGTTGGGTCGAGCAGGAACCTGAAGGTTTTTACAATTCAGCAGTAAAAACTATCCGTCGAATAATGGAAAAAGCAGATGTAAGACCGAAAGAAGTAGCTGCTATAACAATAGATGGTCAGATGTCAGGAATTGGAATGATTGATAAGGATTGGAATCCGGTAGCTCGTTATGATTCCTGGCTTGATACTCGCTGTGAACCTTATATTCAATCAATGCAGAGAAAAGCAGGAAAGGAAGTACTGAAGAAGACCGGTTGTCCGCCCACATACGCCCACGGTCCGAAGATATTGTGGTGGAAAGAGGAGCGTCCGGAAGTTTTCAAAAAGATAGCTAAATTTGTTGTCCCGGGATGTTATGTTGCAGGGAAGATGGCAGATTTGAATACTTTTGATGCTTTTGTAGATTATACTTATCTTCATTATTCTGGTGTAGCCAATATTCAAGAAATGACTTGGGATAATGAGTTATGTAATATATTTAGTATTCCCAAGGAAAAATTACCACGAATAGTTAAACCATGGGATATCATCGGGCATTTAAGTAAGGAAGCTGCTAATCATTGTGGTTTAATTAAAGGCATTCCTATCGCCGCTGGTGCCGGGGATACAACAACAAGCTATTTAGGAGCAGGAATAGTTAAGCCGGGGATTATTTTTGATGTGGCTGGTACAGCATCGGTTTTGGCCAGTTGTACTAATGAATTTTCCCCTGATTTAAAATATGAAACTGTAATGTGTTCCCGTTCAGTTATTCAAAATCTGTGGAATCCTATTGCGTTTATAAATGGTGGAGGACTTTGTCTACGATGGTTTAGAGATGAAATAGCCCATCAGGAGAGAAAGGAAGCTGAAGCTAAAGGGCAGGATTTTTATGAATTTTTCGATAAACTGGCCTCTGAAATTTCATCCGGTAGTGATAGATTACTCTTTGTACCTCATTTGGGAGGAAGAGTCTTACCAGCTCAACCCAACCTTAGGGGGAGTTGGGTCGGGTTTAGTTGGGGGCAGAGTAAAAGCCATTTTTACCGTTCAATTCTTGAAGGCATAGCTTACGAATATTACTATTACTTAAAAATTATGAAAAATCTTTATCCCGATGTTGAATTTAAGGAAGTTCGAGCTTTAGGCGGGGGATCGAAAAGTAAGTTATGGAATCAAATAAAGGCAGACACTCTTAATATTCCCTATACTATAGTGACTCAACAGGAACCGGCTATTCTGGGCAGTGCAATTATTGGCGGTTTTGCTGTGGGGCTATTTGATGACTTGGCCAAGACTTCGCAAAAATTTGTCCAGGTTAAAGACCGAATAGAACCCCGTACCGAATATCACGACCACTATAAGCAATATGCTGAAATATATATTGATTTAATCGATAATCTTAATAATACTTTTCAAAGACTTTCTCAATTGAAGGAGCCTCCCTATCTTGACGAAGGTTAGATAGCTTTTGATAGTAAAATTTAAATGAAAGGATAGATACAGGTTTAATGGAACCTTTTAATAATTATTTAAGTTTTAATACGGGTGAGATTCTCTCAAATTGTAATATAATAGTTCGTCATTTGAGCGATATGAAAGGAGCATATTATGATTTAGAAGCTACCCAAAAGATAATTAATGAAGATGATCGTGTAATATATAAAGTCTACAATATAGATATCCCCGAGGAATATGGTCACCTACAGCACTGTACCAGCATTATCTATCCTGGACGAGTAGGTGATGAATATCACATGACCAAAGGACATTTTCATGCTCAGGAAGATACTGCAGAAATATATTTAGTATTACAGGGATCAGGAAAATTATTGATGCAGAAAAAAGATACAGAAGTTAAGATCCTTGATATGCAATCAGGTAGTATATCCTATATCCCCCCATATTGGGCCCACAGAACAATAAATACTGGGAATACACCATTAATCTTTTTTGCGGTTTATCCTGGTGAAGCCGGACATAACTATGGAATTATTGAGAGTAAAGGATTTTGTAAATTAATTGTTAAAAAGGATGGGCAAATCACAGTAATAGATAATCCTAATTATTAAATAAATATTATAATATCGAAAATGGATGAAATGGAAGGAAAATAATATATATCAGAAAGAGCATATAGGGAGACTGCTCATAATTATAATTATGCTTTGAATATAAAAAAGAAGGGGGTGATTATGAAAGACTATATAAATTTTAAAAGAAGGGGGTGATTATGAAATAAAACATATTTAGTTTGTTTAAAGATGATTAACCTAATTTTAATTAAATGGAGGTATTAGAAAGTGATTAAGAAAGGTTTATTAATAATTCTTATTGTTGCTTTGTTAGTAACTGTAAGTTCGCTTGGGGTATTTGCAAAAGAAATGCCCAGGGAAATAGTTATAGGTTGGACACCGCCTGATATCACCGGAGTCTTTAGAACTGCAACACATTACTTCGAGGTAGGTGCTTTCGACGCTGTTCTCAATGGAATCACTGTTAGTATCATCTATCGGGCTCCGGCCTCACATATAGCTTTTGGGGATCAGGTGGCAATTATCGAAGACTTTATTACGATGGAGGTAGATGCAATTGCCATTTCACCTATAGAAGTTGAAGTGATTATTCCTGCTATTCGTAAAGCTAATGAAGCAGGTATCCCGGTGATAATTGTTAACTTACTGGAACCCATTGCGGGAGTTGAGGTAGTCTCTTATATTGGCTTTGATAATTTCGAATGTGCTGAGGTTTCTGCCTATACTGTACTGGATTATTTTGGTGGACCGGGCGTGTTAGGTACGGGGAGAAAAATTGCGGTTAAGCCGGGAGAATACCTTGAT
>DATKWM010000013.1:0-4618 GCA_035529575.1 Desulfatiglandales bacterium | reverse complement strand
AGCAATACTATGAAAAAAACAATTTAATGGATTCATTCAGAAACCAGCTTTTAATTGAAAAGATCTTGAATCATCTTGTTCAAGGTGCTAAAGTTTCTGAAGTTCAAGAGATATCTGAAGAAAGCCAAAAAGATAGAAAGGTGCTAAAATAAAATGCTGATACCAATGGTTATAGAACAAACTCCCAGGGGAGAGAGGGCATATGATATTTACTCACGCCTCCTAAAGGATAGGATTATCTTTATGGGTGAGCAAGTTACTGATGATATGGCAAATATTATCATTGCCCAGTTTCTTTTTCTGGAATCTGAAGATCCGGATAAGGATATAAATCTATATATTAATTCCCCAGGAGGATCGATTACTGCAGGACTGGCTATCTATGACACTATGCAATATGTAAAATCTGACCTCACTACAATCTGCACAGGACAGGCCAGCAGCATGGCAGCTCTTCTATTAGCAGCTGGCAGCAAAGGAAAGCGGTTTGCCCTTCCACATTCCAGAATAATGATACATCAACCTATGGGGGCAACACAGGGACAGGCTACAGATATAGATATACAGGCAAAGGAAATAATAAGGCTAAAAAAGGCCCTCAATGAAATCCTTGCCCTGCACACAGGCCAAGATACAAAAAAGATAGCAAACGATTCAGAAAGGGATTTTTTTATGAGTGGCCAAGAAGCGCTGGAGTATGGTATTGTAGACAAGGTAATTGCAAAAAGAGAAATGATAAATATGGGGAAAAATAAGGAGAGTGGCGTGAAATGACCAGGAAAGATAATACATTAGGTGAATTAGTGTGTTCATTCTGTGGCAAAAGTCAAGATGAGGTTAAAAAGCTCATCGCTGGGCCCTCAGTGTATATCTGTGATGAATGTGTTTCTCTTTGCAATGAAATTATCCAAGAAGAATATGAGCAGGAAGAGAAAAATAAACAGAAGGATCTTCTACCCAAGCCGCAGGAGATAAAGAAAAAATTAGACCAGTATGTGATAGAGCAAAGTAGGGCAAAAAAGGTTCTTTCCGTTGCGGTACATAATCACTACAAAAGAATCGGGGTAAATCTTGACAAAGAAGATGTGGAGATTGATAAAAGTAACATACTTCTGATAGGTCCTACGGGGTCAGGCAAAACACTTTTAGCTCAAACTATGGCAAGGATATTGAATGTACCGTTTACAATAGCAGATGCTACCACATTGACCGAAGCTGGGTATGTAGGCGAGGATGTTGAAAGCATAATTCTTAGCCTTGTTCAAATGGCAGACTATGATATTGAGAAGGCAGCAAAAGGTATTGTCTATATTGACGAGATAGACAAAATTGCCAGAAAATTTGATAGCCCCTCAATAACCAGAGATGTTTCTGGTGAGGGGGTTCAGCAGGCCCTCTTAAAGATATTAGAGGGGACAGTTGCCAATATACCTCCAAAAGGAGGCAGAAAACACCCCCAACAGGATTTCCTAAAGGTGGACACCAGAAACATCCTTTTTATTTGTGGAGGCACCTTTAATGGTTTAGACAAGATAATTCTTTCAAGGACTGGGAGCAAAACATTGGGCTTTGAGGCCGATATCAGGGGTCAAGACGAATTAAATCTGGAGGAAACTTTATCGTTAGTTCAACCTGAAGATCTCATTAAATTTGGCCTCATACCGGAGTTTATTGGACGACTTCCAGTGATTGCCTCTCTCGGGGAATTGAGCCTTGACGCCTTAGTCAGAATACTGACAGAGCCCAAGAATGCCCTTGTCAAACAGTATCAAAAACTCTTTGAATTTGAAGGGGTAACATTAAAGTTCACCAAGGATGCATTAAAATCTGTGGGCAAGCGAGCGCTTGATCGCAAATCCGGAGCCAGGGGATTAAGGGCTATTCTTGAAAATGTTATGCTGGATATTATGTATGATCTTCCTGCACAACCAGATCTAAGGGAATGTGTTATAGGGAATGAAGTGATTCTTAATGAAGAACCCCCTCTTTTATTGTATGAAAATGAAAACCAAATTAAATCTGCCTGAAAATTACCTATGTTTAAGAAAAATTCTATAGAAAATTTGTTAGGGAAAGAGAAAAAACAGGTCCCATTACTCCCCCTAAGGGATATAGTAGTATTTCCTGGAATGGTGATTCCTTTATTTATTGAAAGAGAAAAATCTATTGATGCACTTAAATATGCACTCTCCCAGGAGAAGGAAATTTTTTTGTCCACCCAGAAAAAAGCCAAGATGGATAACCCCACCCTTCAAGATATATACTCTTACGGCACCTTGGGCATAGTTCTTCAACTTCTTAAAATGCCCGATGGATCAGTTAAGGGTTTAGTGGAAGGAAAGAGCAGGGCCAAGATCAAGAATTACCTGCCTGATGCAGGTTTTTTTATGGTCGAGGTAGAGAAAATCTCGGAACATTACGAACCAAACACCAAAACTGAGGCCCTTATAAGAAGCATTCATTCTTCATTTGAGTCCTACACAAAACTTAACCAAAAGATTGGTGAAGATGTAGCTGAGACAGTTATGTCTATAAATAATCCATCTCAATTAGTTAATACCGTGGCTGCCCATCTCACAGCAAAGATAAAAGAAAAACAATCCTTGCTGGAGATAGAAGATGTAAATAATAGGCTTGAAGCACTATACAAGTTATTGAATGCTGAGATTGATATCCTTAAGCTCGAGGATCATTTGCGACAGAGCGTTAAAAAACAGATGGAGAATACGCAAAAGAACTATTATCTTAATGAGCAAATGCGGGCAATACAGAAAGAAATGGGTACCCAAGATGATTTTGCCAACGAACTCAAGGATCTCGAAAGAAAAATTAAGAATAAAAACCTACCCAAAGAGGCAGCAACAAAGGTGAGACATGAATTCAAAAAATTAAAAATGATGACCCCCATGTCTGCAGAGGCCACCGTTGTGCGGAACTATATTGATTGGATTTTATCCTTACCGTGGCTGACACGCACAAAAGACAAGTTAAGCATCCAAGAGGCTGAAACAATACTTGAAGAAGACCATTACGGTCTCTCTAAACCTAAAGAGAGAATACTGGAATATTTAGCTGTTCAGAACCTTACAAAAAAAATCAAAGGCCCCATTCTCTGTTTTGTTGGCCCTCCTGGAGTTGGCAAGACCTCATTAGCTAAATCAGTGGCACGATCTATGGGAAGGAATTTCATACGGCTCTCTCTTGGTGGTGTCAGGGATGAGGCTGAAATAAGGGGCCACAGAAGAACATATATTGGAGCTTTGCCAGGAAAAATCATTCAATATCTTAAAAGGGCAAAATCAAATAATCCTGTGTTCTGCCTGGATGAAGTAGACAAGATGAGTACTGATTTCAGGGGAGACCCATCGGCTGCTCTTTTAGAAGTGCTTGACCCAGAACAAAACTATGCCTTTAATGATCACTATCTTGATATTGACTACAATCTTTCAGAGGTTTTTTTCATAACGACAGCCAATGAACTTATTGGTATTCCACCGCCTTTGCAGGATAGAATGGAGATTATAAGGCTGCCTGGTTATACAGAAATTGAAAAGTTGTACATAGCGAAAAGGTTTCTGATAAAGAAGCAGATCGAACAAAATGGTCTTTCTGAGAATAATATCTCTTTTTCTGATCAGGCTATTTTAAATATAATCAGGTATTATACCAGAGAGGCAGGAGTTCGAAATTTAGAGAGGGAAATAGCTGCGGTATGCAGGAAGATTGCACGAGAAGTGGCTAAAAAAGGCGTATCTATAAAGATAGGGATTAGTGCAAATTCTCTTCATCATTTCTTAGGTGTTCCTAAATTTCACTATGGAAGAAAAGAGGAAAAAGATGAAATAGGGCTTGCCACTGGTTTAGCCTGGACAAGTGCAGGTGGGGAGCTGCTTCATATAGAAACTACCGTTATGCCAGGAAAGGGAGAACTGGTCTTAACGGGTACCCTTGGAGATGTGATGAAAGAATCAGCGAAAGCTGCCTTAAGTTATGTCCGCACAAAAGGAAGAAGGCTCGGTATGCCAGATGACTTTTATGAAAAGGTAGACATACATGTCCATATTCCTGAGGGAGCAACGCCTAAAGATGGGCCATCGGCAGGTATCACTGTAGCTACATCAATTGCCTCTGCACTCTTAAGAAAATCGGTGAAAAGAAATCTGGCCATGACCGGAGAAATAACTCTAAGAGGCAGAATTCTTCCCATAGGGGGCCTTAAAGAAAAAATAATCGCTGCCCATAGAGGTGGAATAGAACAGGTTCTCATCCCTCAAGAAAACAAAAAGGATATTGAAGAAATACCAGCGAGGGTTCTCAAGAAAGTGGAATTAATCCTGGTTGAGCACATGGATGATGTCCTTGAGAAGGCCCTCACGGTGGTTAAAGGAGAAGATCTCTTTCTCCCAGAAGATAGGTTTCAACCTTTCGCCTTACCCAAGGGAGAGGCCAAATCTCAGATTACTGCACATTAGTTAGGGGCGGGTAGCTCAGCGGGAGAGCGTCGGCCTTACAAGCCGAGGGTCACAGGTTCAATCCCTGTTCCGCCTACCAAAAATGGCTTATCGCTATTTACCAATGGCCATCAGCTATTGGCTAATAGCTAAATGTAAAACCGAAG
>DATKWM010000012.1:0-23751 GCA_035529575.1 Desulfatiglandales bacterium | reverse complement strand
AGAATGCGGCCTTCTGTCGTAATCGTAGTGTTTCAACTTGGCGCCGAAATCAACCGTCTCGGTGATACTGTAAATCATATCAGAGCCGAAAGCAGTGATGGCTTCTTTGGTGTCGGACAGGAAGCGGAACAGATTTGCACTATTGTCGCCCTTGATCAGGAAGTCTTCGTACTGGAAATAGTCAAAGGAAAGGCCTACCCGTGCTTTCCCGATTTTGGACATCCCTTCGTACGCATGTTCTGCCCACCCGTCTGTGACAAGGTTTCGCCTGGAACGACCTGCAAGCGAAATCTGCCGCGGCAAAAGCAAAGAAAGATCGAAACCCGCTTCCTCCTCGTCTCGATCGCCGTCGTTTGCCACATACTTAAAGAAAAGGCCTATTTCGTATCGGTTTCCAGAGTGGTTGGCGATTCTACCGCCAACTGTGGCGTCCCCGCGGCTCCCGTCCGTATCTCCAAGGGATATCGGTCGCCCTCCGTACGCCATAATTGAGGTGGAAGGGGAAATATCCGCGGTTACCAGCAGCCCGTCCACGCTTTCATTGAGGGCCCTTTCGAACACGTACTGCCTCCCGAGTCGCACCAAAAAGTTGTTGACAGAGCTGGCGTACTCGAGATACCCGTAAAGGACTTCCCCCTTGGTATCATCGGTAAAGAAACCGCTATTTTCTAAATCATGTCTCGCCCAGCCGTAAGAATGAAACGACAGTTCTTCCTTGGAGAGATTCCTAACATCCAACCGGAGATATTCATACACAGGTAAGATATCTTGTTTTCTGTCTTTCCCGTTTTCCCTAACATCGCGATCAAAAATGCGTAGGATGGTCTCCGATTGGAAACCCCAGTCACTTGTGGCGCCTGAAACCGGCAAGAATACGGAGAGAAAGATTCCGTGAAGCAGCAATAACTTCAAAGTGGATCTGATCTTCATGAAAAGCTCTCCAGACAAAACCACACGCTTTGCAGCGGTGAAGACACTGTCAAACAGGTAAGGTAAGGGCTTTCCGAGAAAAAATTATTTACATAGCACAAATTTCAGTCATTTCAAACAAAATTTTTTCCTTCGCTGATGAGCCATAAAATGTATACCGGCACATCCATCAACAAGTAAATACCTTGCCATCGTGTTCTTCCTGCCCTATTCTTTTCCCTATGCCTCGATTAGCATGAAAAGGGGGCACCCCTTATTTTTCCAGTTTCGAGAGGGTTTGGCTTCTGAATCTTCAAAACTTGGGGGAATTCTCACTATTTTCACCCAATGAAATGATCTTCACAACTATATTCTATACCCGAGTGCTAGAACCACGGTGGCCTGTTGGGCACTACGACATCTGTATACTATTTCGGATAAACAGAATGGAGTATAAACCGATAAATCTCAAAGCAAAACTGGCCACATTCTCTGACCATTGGTCACCCAAGATCATTGCCCAAATGAACGACTATCATTTCAAGCTTGTGAAATTTCAAGGCGACTTCATCTGGCATAGCCATGACGATACTGACGAGGTCTTCATTGCCCTCGAGGGAGACATGTCCATCGAATTCCATGATGGGAAGGTCGACCTCAATGCTGGCGAACTATTTTTGTTGTCCCTAAAGGAATGGAACACAAGCCACATGCCGAAAAGGAATGCAAGATCATGCTTGTTGAACCTGCAGGCACTATCAATACTGGGGATGCACAGGGTGGTTTGACGGCAGCAGACAACGTTTGGATATGAACTGCCTCGGATGATTAATTGAAGGAACTCCATCAATCAAAAGAAGATTGACCTTCGCTTATAAAACTGGATAATGTTATAATTATAGGTGAGATTTTCGGAAAAAACAAAATAGTGCCTTTTATCGAAATTCACATATAGTAAAATCAAATACCTACAAGGCCTAAAATAATCAATTTAGCGTTTTCTGGCAGCCTCAGATGTATTCTTTAAATAAACCCAGGACTTCAAATCATAGTGAAGATGATGAAAATGAGGTAAGCCTGTAATAAAATGGTACAAATAAGAAAGGAAATATAAAATGAGTGATTATTGCGTTATTGTAACAGGAGGGGCGCATGCGCGCTTTTTTACACTGGACCCGGTAGAGTTTCCTGAGCTGGAATCCGGCCCCAGGCTGGTTGAGTGTGGAAAAATTTTTAATCCTGAGAAAGAGATAGCAGGGCGGGACCTGTACACTGACTCAAAGATGGGTCGCGGTCATGCACCCCATGGAGGATCTGCTCATGGATATGATGACCACCGTTCAAAGCATGATAAAGAATTTGATCGCCGCTTTGCTCGTAAGGTCTTGAAAAGAGCCAGTTCCATTGCCCACGCCAATCAGGCCCGCTATGTAGTGCTGGTAGCACCGTCAAATATGCTTAGATTTCTTCGCCAGGAGTTGGACATTATTCGTAAGTGTGGCATGAATGTACACATATTAGCCAAGGATATGGCCAAGTTTCCCCCTAAGAAAATACATGATCATCTTGCCAAGGTGCAAGTGCTCCCCCCGCACAAGAGACCAGGAACTTGAAAGGCTCTCGACTTATTGTAGAGCTCCAAGGTACATTTTTCTTAACAATACAGGAGAAGCAAGAAATGTTACTATCGAGAGCTAATATTGTTTGCAATTACTGTATTTGATCATGGGAGAAAAGGGTCATGAGGTCTTTTCTTCGGCTCCGAGGCTTCCGACCTGGTCATTTCAAGGAGTTACGGACGGGGGAAGCCAACCCCTTCCCTGTTCCCCACTCCTGCAGACCGGGGCCAGGGGGTCCCCCATCCGTAACACCATGAAATAACGAAGGCCTCTCACCAGTCACCTCAGAAAAGACCTCGTGACCCTTACTTGATTGCATGGATTGCAAACTATTTAGCTTTTCCCATAATAATTATTTTGACTTGATACATCGTGCATCATTATAGAATAGATTAGCCTAAAGAGATAAAAAGATGTTGCATAATGGAGGCCAAATCATAGCGCGTAAGTTGAAACGGCGTCATGTTTTTGTAGCTTTATTATTAATTCTTTTGACAGGGGGGTGTGGGGGAAAAGCTGTTGTCTCTCCTGATTCACGGCCAGTCGTGCCGGAAAAAAAGAGATTGGCCTATATAGGATATTCCATTCAGGTGGGGGCCTTCTCAAATCTAAATAATGCTGTTCAGCTTAATGAATCGTTAAAGAGTCATGGCATAAATGCCTATTATTTTATTCATGAAACAGGGCTCTACAAGGTTCGCTTCGGTGATTTCGCCTTAAAAGAGACTGCCCGCAGAAAAGCTGAAAGTCTTCATGTTTCAGGAGTTATAGATGAATATTGCATAGTCAGTCCTGATGATTATGCAGTAGTAAAACAGAGAAAGTATGGGAGAGAGTATCTCAGAGATGAGATTGTAAAAACAGCGAAGAGCTTTATTGGGCTGCCATATCGATGGGGAGGCTCTTCATCGGATTATGGGTTTGATTGCAGTGGATTATCCATGACTGCGTACCATCTGAATGGATTGAATCTACCGCGTTCGTCAAAAGGACAATACAGAGCTGGTATTCCTGTCAAGCGAAGTCAGATGCTAAGAGGAGATTTGGTTTTTTTTGCCATTTCTAAAGGCAGAAAGATTTCTCATGTAGGCATATATGCAGGTGATGATACATTTATTCACGCACCAGGAAGGGGAAAGAGGGTACGTATCGACTCACTTTCAAACAGGTATTTCAAATCCCGGTATGTCGGTGCAAGAACATATTTATAGTAAATAAGGCATCTTTTGGCGTGGAATTCAACTCAAGAATTGAAATCTTTATTTAACTCATATTTTCTTAACGAGGTGTCAGTTTGACCTTGCCTTTAGGTAAATACCTAACCCCTTTATTCTTAATTGACAAAAGAGGGAGACAGTACATACAATTAATTACCACATATTATTTATGTAAGCCTTAATTGATAACAAAAAAGCTGATAACTGCCATCAATGATTATTACCTCAGTTTTCAAAAAGTTTGACTATCCTTTTCTTCTCTCCGCCTTTTTCTATAGGATCTTGAAGACCATTTTCATTAAGGCCGGTCAGGGCCGCAGGGTAATCAGAAAAATAATTGTTCAGCAGATATATTTCACTGCGGTCGAGGTTCTTTTGTTGTTAGGTATAATTGGTGTTATTTTTGGGGCTCTGGTCATCATACAGATATTGGCGCAGCTTTCGAGAGTAGGGATCTCAGAGGCATTAGGCCAATTTTTGGTGGTGATTGTTATTAGAGAGCTTGGACCTTTGATAGCTGCAGTCATCGTAATCCTTTATTCAGGCACAGCCATGGCCACAGAGGTAGGATACATGACAGTACTCGGTGATATACGGGCTATCACCATGAGGGGAATAGATCCCATCCATTTTGTAGCTGTTCCACGATTGATAGGAACCACCATAGCTATGGTCTGCCTGTTGATATATTTTGATGTGGTAGCGTTACTCGGAGGTTTTATAGTCTCCTGGCTCCTGACTGGTATTCCTTTTTATACCTTTATAATGGGGGTGGCTGCAAGCATAGGGGCATCAGATATTATTATCGGCTTTATTAAGGCGATCTTCTTTGCTGCTATCATTGTTGTCATATGCCTGTACAGGGGTTTTCAGGTAGGAGGTGAGATTACAAGGCTACCGAGAGCTATTTCTAAATCGGCTATGGATTGCTTTCTTGGATTACTCATAATTGATCTTATTATATCCGGGATTTTTTATTTATGATGAAAAATATATTAGAATGCAGGGGAATAGGGTATAGAATAGGCAAAGATGTTTTTCTTGAAGATATTCATTTTACCCTATCTGCTGGCCAAAACGTTGTGCTTTTTTCAGAATCAGATCAGGCCGCATCATTCTTACTTCAAATCTGTAGCACCTTGATTAAACCAACAAAAGGCACCCTTTTTATAGAAGGACTTGAAGTTAATTATAACGACCAGGAGGAATTTCTGAACCGTAAAAGAAGGCTTGCATTTGTTGATAAAAAATCAACTCTCATACAGAATCTGAGTGTTCTTGAAAACATTGCATTGGCCACTATTTACCATGAAAACAGATCGTTAGAGGAGATTCAGATCCAACTTGATCCTATTATTGAAATGTTTAGCCTAAAAAAAATACTCCATTTACGTCCAGCAGAGGTTGAGCCGGCAGCTAAAAGCAGGGTTCTTTATGCGATTGAGGCAGTCAAGAAACCGGTGATGGTCATCTTTGATCGACCAGAAAATGATTTTAATGAAAATGATAGATATTATTTATTCAATATATTACATAAATTAAATGAGAACAGAAACTGCGGGTTTATAATATATACCAGGAGCAGATCCCTGATAGAAAAGTGGGCAGACGAAATTATTGTTCTACAAGATGGCTTGATTACGCAACAGGTTGACAAGGATTCTTTTCTGCTGTCAAGAAAGTAAATGCTCCCAGAATTTTACATAGCCATTATAGTATATGTAAAAGGTTGTTGGTCTATTGTGAATTAGATACCAATCCCATGCTTTTGCATAAGACATTCTGCTATGGTAGATAGTCACACAAGGTTGAGGAATAATAAAAGGAAAAGACAATATGATTCTTAAATTTGGGGCAAAAGAGCAGGTTGTCGGAATTTTTATTGTCATTACCCTATTCATCCTCACAGGGGCTATTGTTTTTATTGCGCAAGGGAAGAATTGGTTTAAGAAACATGAGCAATACCACACCTTTTTTAAAGAAGGTTACAACTTGAGTCCTGGCGCCAATGTTACACTTTATCATACAAAGATAGGTAAGGTAGTGAAGGTGAGGTTAACAGAAGATAACCGTGTGAGGGTGGATTTGAAGATACTGGCTAAACATGCCTCGAAGATGAGAGAGGATACCATAGCCACAGTAGAGAGCCCGACTATTATAGGAAGCGAATATATCGCCATTCTTCCAGGCACAACCCAAAGCCCTCTTTTACCACCAGGTGCCGAGATAATTTCGACAGAAAAGAAGGCATTATCTGATTATATGAAAGAGTTTAAGGTAGAAGAAAAAGTTGAGATTCTCACTGGTATAATGAAAAACATTAAGGAGATCACAGATAGACTTAAAGATCCTGAAGGAGGTCTTCTTGGAGCATTAGATAACATTAAAGAAATGACTGCCAGACTGAAAGATCCAAAGGGAGAGCTATTTACCTCCCTTGCCAATATTCGCCATATAACTGAACAACTTAAAGACCCAAAGGGACAAATATTCGCCTCCCTCGATGATATCCGAGCTATAACTACTAGGCTCAAAGATCAGAAAGGAGAGCTATTTCAGACCCTTGGTAATCTGGCTTCCATAAGTAAAAAGATAAAGAAGGGAGAAGGATCAGTTGGAAGATTGCTGATAAAGGATGATCTCTATCGTAAGATAGAAGAGGAGATAAATAGGGTTGATTCTGTCTTGGGCAATATTGAGCTCATTACTACAAGAATACCACTTATCATGGATGAGGCAGAAAAGAGGTTAATAGATATTAAAAAGCCTTTGACAGGGCTGAATAACATACTGAAAGATGTGCCAGAAATAATGAATACAGTAAAAAGAGAACTGGATGCAATAAGTGATATACTCAGTTCAATGAAAGAAAATTTTCTCATAAAAAGAAACCTGCCACCAGCCCCAAAAGAAAGAACTATATCTGTTGAAGGGAGAGGAGAGTAAGATGCGATTCATTGTCCCTGTTTTTATGATTCTTTTTATCCTTTCATCTTGTTCAGCGCCTGAAAAGAGAACCGGTGGCTGGATGTTAGAAGAGGCAAATAAAAGGATAGAAACAGGAATAAAGGAATTCAAGAAGCAATCCTTTGCAGAGGCCGAAAAGGATTTCTACTGGGCACTGGACTCATATATACTTTTAGACAATCGAGAAGGTCAGGCTGCTGTTTTTCTAAGTTTGGGCACATTATATCTTACGCAGGCCAAGATGAAGGAGGCCTTTTCTATGTTTAAAAAAGCTCTGGATATTTCAGTTGAATTAAATAATCAGCCCCTCCGCATTGATGCGTTATCATCTCTGGCAGGCCTTTATCTTCTTACAGAAGCACTCTCCGAAGCCACGGAAGCTATCTCGCAAGGCCTGGAATTGGCCAAAGAGGCTGGACTAAAAAGAAGGAAGGCTACACTATTAAACCATTTAGGAAACCTGAAAATAAAAGAAGGTGACCTTACAGGGGCAGAGAAGATCCTACGCGAATCACTTTCTTTAAACGAAGATATAGACAATAAGGAAGGGAAGTCGGCCAACTACTTTAATCTGGGGCTCGTGAACCTAGAAAAAGGAAACAATAAGCAGGCAGGCAGCTATTTCGAAAAGGCGCTAACCCTTGACAAGCACATCGAAAAACCTGGTATGATAGCCAGGGATCTGGAAAAACTTGGCGATGTATCAAAAATTACCGGGCAAAAAAAGGAAGCATTTTCGTACTACGAGAGATCCCTGCTAATCTATCAGCAACTAAACGACAATAAGGGATTAAAAAGATTATCCCATAAAATTGACGATATCAGAAAGCAAAACTAAGTCCATCTATTCAATATATACTCCTCGGCAATTTCCATTTTTTATCTCCCGTATCATATCATCCATGTTTTTGATAGGATTAAGAAATTCGGTAACTACGCTTCCAACCTGTTCAATTCTATGACAGTCGCTCCCTCCAGTAGATGGCAGCTTCAGGGTAGAGGCTGCTTGAATTGCCTTTTGATTTGCATGCAAACTGTTAGCACCATTGTGAGTTTCAAAGGCATCAAAGCCATCAATAGTAAAGATAGCATCTCCTAAAGAGTTCCATTCTCTAAAGGGATGAGCCAGCACACATATGCCTCCTTTTTGGTGAACATTTCTGATTACCTTAGATATATCCGGGTAGTTATCCTTTGCCCAGGTATTCCATGAATCGTCTTTCACACCATAAACGAGGAGATGGCCCATATTCGTTGATATTTCTAAGCCTCTTAAAATAAGAAAATCATCGCCCTGATTGATATTTTCAATATGTCTTGAAAGGGTAAAAGAATAGTGTTCAGTTATGCAAATGCCATCTAAGTTGAGTTCTTTTGCCCTTTTAATTAAATCTAATGGCTCCAGATAGCAATCGTATGAATATTTTGTATGGCAGTGAAGGTCTATACGCATCCTTAAAGAATTGCCCAAAAATTTAATGTGATCAAACTAATAAAACTAATGTAATTACTTAAACACTTAATAAACAAGTAATCAGCAACACGTAACTCGCAACTCCCAAAAAACAATCCCTCATTCAAAGTTCAAAATCCCTCAATTCCTCAATTCCTTAATCCTTATCTATTGATAAAGCCTAACATCCCTTTAATACTGTTTTTAATAAAGTATGCCTCCCTCTTTTGTATATCGGATTCCAGTTGATAAAAAGTGCTCAAATGGGAATCTTTGGCAAGAATTTCAGCAAAGATTTCTTCTTCATCAAGATTGAGACCCTTAATCTTTCTGTCTTTTATTATAGTGAGCCAAAACCGTAGCTGCTCTTTAGCCATCTGTAGCATAGTAACTGCATCCTCCAGGAGACCATAATGGCCATAACATATTAATTGAGGCCTCCTTTCGATAACAAGAGAGATAGATTGTAACGTAATATCAGGCCTAAGGGGAGACGGAGTTGCAGGTCTAATGTAATTTTTACCCCCTGAAGGAAGGCTGATACCTGCAACATCTCCAGCAAAAACAAGGTTTTTAAAGAAAAAACACAGGTGATGGGATGCATGCCCTGGTGTCTCCAACGACTGGATTATACAATCCTTCCATAAGATATCACCTTCAGAGCAAATCCTTTCTCCGTTTACAGGCGATGGCTGGCCATAGGTCCTTGCCAGACTTCCAAGAACCTTCAGCGAACCGTGCCAGAGATTTACTGGATCTACAAGGTGGGTAACCGCCTGAGGATGGCAGAAAATAACACTATCCGGATAGCCCTTTATTAAATCTCCACATCCACCGGCATGATCAAGATGGATATGAGTGAGAAGAATATAATCAATCCCTTTGATTCCTATCTCTCTTAATGCGTTATGTAAGATATTGATAGTAGTAGAGGGACCAGGATCAATTATTATACCTCGATTTCCCTTCTTAATGATCCAACTACTAAAAAAAGAGGAAAAACCCGGAAGAGGTAAATCGAGATCAACAAGAAATAAGTTTTCAAGAATTTTATGTGTGGCCATTTTCAAATCAGGAAGGAAATTTGAAGATGGCCATTTCCCCTAACTCCTCTTCGATTCTCAATAGTCTGTTATATTTACATATCCTCTCAGAGCGGGAGAGGGATCCTGTTTTTATCTGTCCGCTTCCAGTAGCTACACTCAGATCAGCTATAAAACTATCTTCTGTCTCTCCAGAGCGATGGGAGATAATCGTTTTCCAGCCAATTCTGTGGGCCATTTCAATGGCATGGAGTGTCTCAGTGAGGGTTCCTATCTGGTTTAGTTTTATCAAAACAGCATTGGCGGAACTCTCTTTGATACCCCTGGCAATTCTCTCAGGATTGGTGACAAACAGGTCATCGCCTACAATCTGAATTTTATCTCCTAATCTCTGAGTCAAGACTCTCCAACCATCCCAGTCGCTCTCATCGAGGCCATCTTCAAGAGAAAAAATAGGATAGCGATCAGCCAATTCAGTGTAAAAGTCTATCATCATCATGGAATCCCTTTCAGATTGATCAGACATAATAAATGTATATTTACCATCTTTATAAAAGGAGCAGGCTGCTGCATCAAGGGCCAAAACAACGTCTTCACCAGGTTTATAGCCGGCCTTTTCTATACCATGCAATATCATTTCTATTCCTTGATTGTTCGATGTGAGATTTGGTGCGAAGCCGCCTTCATCACCGACACCTGTTGAAAAACCTTTGTCTGAAAGGACCTTTGCCAGAGAATGAAAGACCTCTGCTCCAATTCTTAGGGCATCCTTGAAAGTCTCACCACCTTTGGGCACGATCATAAATTCCTGAAGGTCCAGATTGTTGGCAGCATGCATGCCTCCATTTAAAATATTCATCATAGGCATAGGAAGCCTGCGTGCATTTGTCCCGCCGATATATCTATAAAGAGGTATGCCTAAGGAATCGGCAGCGGCCCTTGCTACAGCAAGAGAGGCACCTAATAGTGCATTTGCCCCCAGCTTTTCCTTGTTTGGTGTACCATCAAGCTCGATTATGGTTGTATCAATAAGAGACTGGTCAAAAGGATCCATCCCTGTTATGGCTGGTCCAATAGCAGTATTAACGTTATCTACTGCCTTTAGTACCCCTTTGCCTGAATATCTTTTTGGATCACCATCCCTTAGTTCCAAGGCCTCGAACTTACCAGTAGAGGCACCAGATGGAACAGCTGCTTGGCCCCATCCCCCATCAGATAGACCTACCTCAACCTCAACAGTGGGATTTCCTCTGGAATCCAGGATCTCTCTTGCAAATACAATCTCGATTGTTTCCATAATATCCCTCCTTAAAAGTGCCTAAAGTTTCTTATATCGTAACTACTTAGGTTGTCAGGTTCATGGTTTCCCGATGTAATCGGGATTGGATGCCTTGTCTTCATACTAGTGCATGTTCATCGTTTTCTAACCTTGAACCGTGAACCCCTGAACTTTGAACCTGAGTGGTAACCTCATATCTATTTTTTATTTTTTTCCTTTTTCAAAGTCAGGCCTCCAGACACATGATTGATAAATGACACATACCATTTTTTTCACCTCTCCCTGAAAAAGACTTTAATTGGTATAAGATTTAACCCAAATTGCTTTCTAAACTGATTTATTAGATATCTCTTATAGGAAAGGTGAATACTGTCCGGTCTGTTAACAAAGAAAATAAAAACAGGTGGATGAATTGAGACCTGGGTGGCATAAAAAAATTTAGGCCTCTTTCCACCAATAAATGGCGGGGGATGTCTTTTAACTATATTCTCTAACGTCTTGTTGATAGCAGGTGTTGACACATGAGAATTATATTGTGCCCAGACTCTATCTATTAACGTGAACAATTTATTGACCCTCTCTCCAGTAAGGGCCGAGATGTTTATTGTGGGTACAAAAGAGACAAAACCCAGCTGTCTGTCAATTGAATTCTCTAAGGATTTAATTAAAGGAGGTTTATTTTTCACAAGATCCCACTTATTAAAGGCTATAATCATGCCACAACCCCTCTCAAGTGCATATCCACAGATTTTTGTATCCTGGTCATATATGCCCGCGTGAGAGTCGAGCAAGATAACAGAAATATGACACCTATTAATTGCCTTTAATGCTTTAAGTATTGAAAATTTCTCAATCTTTTCTTTAACTCGACCCCTTCTTCTGATCCCCGCAGTATCTATTAATAGATAGGATTTTCCTTCTTTTTCAAAGGATATGTCCACAGAATCTCTGGTAGTTCCTGGCAGTTCACTCACAATTAATCTATCAGATCCAATTATTTTATTGATAAGTGATGATTTTCCAACATTAGGGCGACCGATAATCGCTATCTTTATCTGGCCTTCATCTTCTTGGGCATGCTCTATAATAGGAAGATCCCCAATGAGCTGCTCCATGAGAGAGCCTATCCCATACCCGTGAGCCGAAGATATGGGGAATACCTTGTCAATACCAAAAGAATAGAATTCCATGCTCAAATGCTCATGTTCCGGGCCATCAATCTTGTTTACCGCATATACTACCTTTTTTTGGGAGTGCCTCAGAAGCGTAAGCAACTCTTCATCAGCCAACACAGGACCAGTTCTCCCATCAAACAAGAGAATAACCAAATCTGCTTCCTCGATAGCCATCTCCACCTGTTTCTTTACCCTACCTAAAAGTTCCCCTTTATCAGAAGAGTCAAAACCGCCTGTATCAACAATAACCAGGTTTCTGTCATCCCATTCTATAGCAGCGTATAGGCGATCCCTGGTTACACCGGGAATATCGTCAACAAGAGCATCCCTTTTTTTTGTTAAACGGTTGAAAAGGGTGGACTTACCAACATTGGGACGACCAACTATGGCGACGATAGGTAGCATTCTGTGGGTATATATAAAAAGGATGAAGATTTCAAGTTGATAAAGATCTCGCTTCTTTTCATGAATTGTTTTTTGGCCGAAGACTTGGGTAAACCTCATGAGAGAGTTTGGAGACAGATTTAAACTCCTCCCAAGTTTACTATTTCTTTTCCTTTGCCATACATGGCAAGCATTTATTTCTTACGGGGTAAGATTATGTAGAAGTCATTTCCGTTCTCTCGTGGTATGCACCCCACATGCCCTCCATGGAGTTGAACTATATTATACACAAAATGAAGACCATGGCCTGACCCACTTTTAATTTTATCTTTTGGAATCTTGTAGCCATCTTCAAATATCAGGATTGCCTCTTTTTTTGAAATCGATTCACCTGTGCTAAATAGACTAAATTTTATTCCATCCTGGATTTCATAAGACTCCTCGGCCACTATATCTATAGCGTAAGAAATATACTTTTGATAGTTACCATTTTTATCCAAAGCTGGCTGACAATACTTTAGGGCATTGGAGAGAAGATTGGCAAAGACTTGAGCTGTAAGGCCCAGGTCAATAAATATGGTCATATCATTATCTGAAGGCACATGTTGGGGTTCAATGATATCTATTCCTCTACTATTTAATCTTTTTCTATAGTGTTCCAGTTCTGGTAAAAATGTATCATTTAGGAGATTGTATGATCGTCTCTTGAGCACATAGCTTCCGGTCTTGAAATGTTCACCCCGAAAGAGTGTTTCGATAAAAAGACTTAGGTGGTTAAAGTGGCTTTCAAAGTCCTCCATCTTTTTATCCATATCCTGGTGGAGACTGCGAAGACTATCAACCGCTTGTATAATTTGTTTTTCTGATGAATTCTTACCGAGCTCAAGCTTAGGAAGGATAGAATTAATATTTTCTAATTGTGAAAGATTTTTATTGAGGTTCTTTTTCATATTGATCAAAAAGGCCTTATAGTAAAGATTTGGTGTAATCACATTGTGTTCAATATCTGATACAAGTTGGTTGATAAATCGAATATGTTCGATACTTTGTTCAACAACGAGCTTATTATGCATATTATAGCCGACCCTATTGGCATATTTCTGGAAAAAGAGAAATTGATGATCACCCATTCTTTTAACCGGATATATCTCTAACATGCCTAAAATTTGGTTATCTAAAAAAAGAGGAACCTTATCTGCTAAGATCTTTTTCCCTATGATAGGGAAGACATAAGAAGAACCTGCTCTATAGGGACTATGATGAATGGTAATATCTGCCCTGCCCGGTTTAGGGGAACTCAAAAGACCTTCAGGGCTGCAGCAGTGAAGCAACAGAGTACTATCTTCGGGTTTGATTGTATAAATACAACTTTCATATTTAAAAAAGAATTTTATTATTGCAACTGCTATTCTGTAAAGATTATTGAGGGTGGCGAATTCTTGGGTTAGGTCAAAGAACGCAAAGATGGCCATTGATTCCTTGGAACTAAATTTATAGAAAGCATAATCCTGCTCTTTCTTTTTTAAAAGTTTGAGTGCCTGATCTAGGTCTTGAGTCAAGAATTCCTCCTCTGTCTTTATGGTTAAAGACTTGGCCTTCTATATATCTCGGACCTTTCCATATCTATTTTTTAATAATAGCAGATCGCATCTATGTTGAAAAGTTAAACTTTAATGAGTACTATTGATACAATGTTGTTTAAAGACAATGAACAATAGCTATGATGATACTACTCAGCAAATGACCCCAATGCTTCCTCTCGGCCATGAGCTCAAGGCCGAATGGCGCCCTAGGGTTATACATAAAAGAAACTATCCGGTGAGCATGGAGATGTCTTTTTTTACCATGCCCACACAAAGACAAGCCGGTAGGCCGCTTCAACCCGTCGCCATTCGACAAGCTCATGGTCCTGAGCAAAGTCGAAGGACACACGGACAAAGGCCCTAGAAAACAATGATGAGTTGCTAGTGCACACGGTTTGAAGCGGCACGCTGAGGCCCCCTGTTATAGAGGGCATGATGAAAAAAAAGACATCCCCATGCTCTTTTCAACATCGAGTTTCTTAGGAGGTTCAGGGGGTCCCGATAAAATCGCGATTCAAAGCCTGTCCGCCCCGATTATATCAGGGTAGACCTGAACTGGACAACCTGATTAGTAACACTATGATTAAAGAAGATAGATCCATACAGAGAAGATGGGACGGAACTGACTTTGAACCAGATCCATATCTTTGGTCTCAATTAAAAAAAGAAAACCCAGAAGAAATTTGCCATAAGGCCCTTGTGAACTATGAGCATGAAAAAGGATTTTTGCTCCCTTTTTTAAACCAAACCTTTCAGGTTTTACCAACGAAAAGAGCTATTATTCCTTTATGTAGACATGCCCCTACAATTAAATCATTCGAACTTGATCTCATTATTCTCACCTATCTGCTCAGTGTGAAGGCAATAGATATAGGTGGAAACATAGTAAACGAAAAACAAATTCCTGGTGGGGAGACATTTTTTCGCGGGCCTCACTCTCTTAACACACGCCCTATGGAGGAAATATTCTGGGAGGACCGCGATGCATTTCTTTCAGTTGGTAAGAAACTTAACGGTAAGGTGAGGAAATTAGGAGATGCTGGTATTTGTTTACCTGTGTTGACGAGGGTACCTGTGACCTTAATTCTTTGGGTAAAAGATGATGAATTTCCAGCAGAGATCAAGGTAGGTTTTGATAGCACTATATCAAGTCATCTCCCATTGGATATTATTTGGGCTCTGATAAATGTAATTTCTCAATGGAAGACACTATCTGTATGAAAAAATAGAAGGTGGTCAGCAATCAGCGATTGTGTGCTGAACGGTTACGATCAAACTATTGCCTCTTTTATGATTGGCTCAAATTGATCAATCAGCCTGAGCGCTATATTGTTTTGGGTGGACACAATCTTTTTAAGAATATCATTATTGATTAATGGGTTAATCAATACAGCCCTTAACACTACTATTCTTTGGGGCCTATACCGGGTTGACTCCAGGATGGTTCTTGAGACAAAAGTAGTATCATTCTGGCGTATGGACTTTTGCAATAGGATATTTAAGTTATTGAGCACGCTATTTACTTTTTGTATCTTCTTTGTAAGATTTTTTCTATCGTTGTTATTAGAGAGAGTTTTTTTTCTCTCCGCCCATTCATTCAATTTCTCCATTATCTTTTTCGGAACAAGGCGATAGTTCAGGATAAAAAGCTCAGGATGGTTCAATACCTCAAAGTTTCCAGATTCCTCTAATATTCTCTTGAAGGTAGATGTTGCTTCCTGTGCCTGTCCAAAAAGCAATCTATATCCATCCCTGCCTATAATTTTCAGTGAAGCCCATAGCTTTAAACATGCAAAAGGCCTTGATCCCTCTATAGTAAAACGCCCTGTGTCAACACTATCTGGGCGATTTACATACTGAGAAATGGTTTTAAGATGATTCAGATCCTTTTCGTTTCGGAAAACGACAACACCCATTGCCATGGGGCAGTAAAGTAATTTATGTGCATCCACAGCCACAGAATCCGCCTTTTTTATTCCCCGAAAGAGTGATTTGTATTCATCGACTATCAGGGCAGCGCCCCCCCAGGCAGCATCTACATGGAAGTATGCATTTTCCTCTCTGGCAATATCACCAAGTTCCATAAGATTATCTATATTACCTGTCTCGGTCGTGCCAGCAATACCTATTATGGACATAATCTTTGTTTTTTTACCTTTTTCCAGATCATTTCTTTTGATATTTAGTATAGTTTTTCTCAAGGCCTTGATGTTAATCCGATTATAGGTGTCTACTGGTATGTAAATAACATTTTTTTCTCCAAGGCCGAGAAGATTTGCTGCTTTTCTAATTGAATAATGACCTCTTCTGGAAACAAGTACAACCATTTTTGAGTAGCCATAATAATTCAAGGCACCTTCCACCCCAACCTTTCTAATACCAGGAAAATTTCTATCGGCCGGAAAGGCCCTTTCCCTGGCAACCATTAGTGCAGTCAGGTTGCTTATTGTGCCTCCTGATGTAACATTGCCAAGAGCAATCCTGGGATTCTGAATATGTTTACGATAAAATGTATCATCACGATTAAAAATAATCCTGTGCATCCAGGCAATAAGCTCTCTTTCTACAAAACTGGAGGCCTTTGCAGTCTCTATTTTTACCTGATTCTGGTTTAGTGCAGCGATAATTATCTCTAAAAGTATCATAAAATATGGGATGGCACTGGTCATATGCCCAATATAATGAGGACTTCCGACCTTAACAGAGTGAACAGTAACCTTGTCTTTGATCTCTTGGAGCACATCCCTGATAAGATGGGGGTCTTCAGGTGTTGAGATCTGATCAAAGATCTGGGCTAATTCAGGCAGTGTTATTTTTTTATGAAGGCCTTTTTTCTCCTGAAAAAACTCATGGATCATCTCTAAGACGGCATGCCCAAACTCCATAAATTTATCTGGAGAGTCAGGCATGATAAATAGTTTACGAAGATAATCTAAACTGGATTCAACCTTTTTCACCTATATTCTCCTTTTATCTACTCAAAAGTTTAAGGAAGGACATGGGTGCCTTTTTTTGTTATGCCCTTCGAATAGGGCTCCATGCCATGTCGTATCAAAATGGTTTATAGCCTCTCGGCCCTGAGCTCGAGGCCGAAGGGCAACGTGACCTTAGTATTATATGATCCGTCTGTATAAACCATTTTGATACGACAACTAAGCTTAAACTATATTTATAAGGGCATAAGCAAAAAAAGATACCCATGTCCTAAAGAAGCAGCAATTTTAAATTTCACCCTGTTAAATCCCTGTAAGGGGCCGCCAAAGGCGGCATTTAACAGGGTAAACAAGATTTTGAACAATTATTTTTCCTTTTATCTAGATTTATAAACCGTATTCTTCCAGGAAGTGAACATTGCCAAAATATATAAAATCTCTCCTGCTATTAATGCCTCATATCTGTATGGCAACGGCATATGTTGATGAAGACTGGCCCCAGTGTCCCTCATAAAAGAATAAAGGATTATAAGGGTACCGATTATTGTCATGACCCAGGCTAAGGAGGATGGCCGGAAATCATGCCCTCTTTTGAAAAGAAATAAAATAAAGAGGCCAGCTAAGATCATCATTATGGCAACAGATATAGGAGCAATTACAGGGCCAATCCATGGAAGAGGTATTAGAAACAGGATGTCCCAATCCAATAGAGATAACGGCCATCCAATGGCTATCTTGAGCCATATGTAATAAAATATGTCCCAGAAACCAAAGAAGATAAGGAAATAGGCGAATTTTTCCCAGAACCTTCTGCCGATGAGAGCACTCACTGAGATGAGCATTAAAATGGATGCTATCTCTCTTGCGATCTCAAAAATAAAGTGCCTCGTTGTTATTATTTTCAAAGGGAATGAAAAACCTTCTGGATAGTAAAGGGCCCGTAAGTATATGACTACCCCTGCTTCCACAAGGGCCATAGATATGCTAAAGACTATTATCCAGAAAAGTTTTCTCATCATTTCAGTCCCTTGGAATGGCAAGCATTCTCTCTATTGCCTTTATCGCCCTTACCCTTATGCCTTCGGCTACCTTTATAACTGGAGATATATTTAAAAGGGCATTTACTATATCTGTGAGGTTAATCTTTTTCATATCTGTACAGATCATTTTTTCATCAGCAGGAATAAAGACCTTATCCGGATTCTGAGTTTTTAGGGTATGAATTATCCCGGTTTCTGTTCCTATGATAAACTCCGTATGTCGAGACTTTTTTACATAATCAAGCATTCCTGAGGTACTTGTGGCCTCATCTGCAAGGTCAATCACTTCTGGTCTACACTCAGGATGAGCCAAAAACACTGCCTCAGGGTAGTCATTCTTAATTTTTTTTACCTGCTCGGGTGTCAGCGTATCATGATAAGGACAGAATCCTTCCCAATAAACTATCTTCTTATCGGTGTATCTCTGGGTATATTGGGCGAGATTCCTATCAGGAGTCATAAGTATAGTGTCGTGATTAACAAGGGATTTAACAATTTGTATAGCATTGGCTGATGTGCAGCAGATATCGCTTTCTGCCTTAACTGAGGCAGGGGAATTGACATAACTGACTACCGGAATACCAGGTAACTCCTTTTTTTTCTTGATTAATGCTTGGGCGGTTATCATATCGGCCATAGGACAGCCAGCCGATATAACAGGCAGGAGAACTGTCTTGTCTGGACATACGATAGAGGCTGTCTCTGCCATAAAATGAACGCCACAGAAAACTATTATCTCAGCCTTTGTTGCGGATGCCTCAATTGATAACCCTAAGGAATCTCCTGTTAAATCGGCTATATCCTGTATCTCTGGCCTTTCATAATTATGGACTAACAGAATGGCATTTTTTTTCTTTAGAAGTCGTCTTATCTCTTTCTGTAATTCTTTTATACCCATTATAAAACCTTCTCCCTCTATCTAATTTCTACCCTGATCACGCCTGAAATTCTCTACCAATGCAAGAGGATTATCGGTGTCATATAAGTTTTCCAGGCCAGGTATATCCTTCCATCTCCTGTGAAACCAAAACCAATGTTGGGGATATTTCATGATATAATCTTCAAAAATTTGATTTATTTTCCGTGTATTTTTCTTTAGATCACTCGCCTCATTAGACGTGCGAACCAGTTTTAGAGGTTCATTTATCTCTATCCTATATCTCCCTGGTCCCTTTCTTATAACAAATAAGGGTACTGTGCTGGCCCCTGTACGCCTTGCAAGAATTGGAGCTGTTATATGTGTCTGGGATGGAATACCAAAAAAATCAACCACAATTCCGTGCCTACCAACCCTTGGGTTGCCACCTGCCTTCTGATCGGCAAGGGTTACCGCAATAGCATTTTTTAGGAGCAAGTGGTGCATGGTACGTATAGCGCCGTCAGGCCGCTCAATAATTACACCAAGCTTATTAAAAATGGAACTCAGAAGACGTTCCAGGTAGGGGTTATCTAACTCCCTTATGACAGCAGCCATCGGAGGAATACTTAGGTAAGATAGATATCTAAAAAGGTAAAAATTTCCAAAATGTCCTATGACTGCGATTGTACCTTTGCCCCTTTTTATTGATTTCATTAGGTGTGATGATCCTGTAATCTCAATATATTTATGATAGTTTTCAGGGGTAATTATTTTATTTAATTTTAAAAGGTCAAAAATATACATGGCAAGATGTTCACAACTTTCTCTGCCAAGGATTTCTCTTTTGTTATTATCCAACTTCCTTCCGAACACTACCGATATATTGGCATTAACAAATCTGTGCCGGGTCCTATCAATAAGGTAATATACCCTCCCCAATAAGGTGCCAAAAAAGGCAGCTAACCGAAATGGTAAAAAATAGAGTACCAACAGAAATGAACGGAAAGTGAAATAAACAAAAAAATTTATCAGCATAATTTTTTTAGCATCACTTCTCATTGTTATTGATGTAGCAACTCAGGAAAGTTACGTCAACAATGAAAAGTAACGGGATGTCTTGACACCCTTATATTGTTACAGTAACCTGAAAAAATTATCCCTTTTAATAAAATTACTGTATGCTTTAGAGTGATTTCTTTATAAAGCTACATTTAAGAGAAGGTACAAATTATGAAAGATGCAATGCTCTATGAAAAGCTCTCTGACAATAGGGTAACGTGCAATCTTTGCAATCATCGCTGTACAATAAAGGATAGGAATTACGGCATCTGTGGAGTAAGGCAAAATATTGATGGATCCCTTTTTAGCCTTATCTATGATAAGATCGTGGCATCACATATTGACCCTATTGAAAAAAAACCCCTCTTCCAATTCTATCCGGGCTCCAGGGCCTATTCCATTGCCACTGTTGGATGTAACTTCAAATGCAAACATTGCCAGAATTTTGATATATCTCAATTGCCAAGGGAGAAAAGGGGATACATTGTTGGCGAGAAGATTTCCCCAGAGGAAATAGTAAAGGAGGCAGATAGTTCTGGTTGTCAATCAATTGCCTATACCTATACAGAGCCTACTATATTTTTTGAGCTTGCCTATGACACGGCAAAGATAGCGCATAGGAAGGGGATCAAAAACATCTTTGTGAGTAATGGGTTTATGACTCCTGAGGCCTTGGTTGAGATCACACCTTACCTTGACGGTATTAATATTGATTTAAAGGCCTTCACTGATACGTTCTACAAAGAGATATGTGGAGGCCGTCTGGAGCCGGTTCTGGAAAACATTAAACTTGCCAAGAAGCTCGGAATTTGGATTGAGATAACAACCCTGATTATTCCGACACTTAATGATAGCAAGGACGAGTTACAGCGGATAGCCGAGTTTATAAGAGATGTGGACAGAGATATTCCCTGGCACATCTCACAATTCTATCCAACATATAAATTAACAAAACAACCACGCACACCAGTAGAAACATTGCATATGGCAAGAGAAATAGGCATAGAGGCCGGTCTCCATTATGTTTTTGAGGGAAATGTGCCGGGAAGGGGAAATGAAAGTACGTATTGTTACAAATGCGGGGAGCTATTGATTGAAAGGTGGGGCTATTCGATAATTAAAAATATAATAGAGGATGGACATTGCCCCTCTTGCAAGAGTTCTGTCGCAGGTGTTGGTTTATAACAGATTGGTTTGATTCGTTTACTCAAGGCTTTGCCCCAATTGGAGCATTCCAATATTCCATAAGAAAAGAAAAATTGAATGTCACTATAAGGCTAATGATTACAATAACTTGTAGCATACAATAAGTTTAATGAAATGGAAGAACAAAGAGGTAAAAAATTTGGAATTGGTAAGAAACTCCTCATCTACTTCTTAGTGCTGTCTTTACTGCCTATAATAATTGGTGGAACTATTTCTTTTTATATCACTAAAGAAAAATGTAAAGAAAATACAAAGGCACACTTGAGTGACCTTGCCAGGGATTGTGGAAGGAAAATATCCTATTATGTAAATTCACGCTATCAAGACATCAAATTATTTTCTCAATCGTATGTTTTTAAGAATACTGATACACAGCAAAAACAAAAATATATAGTAGAGACCTTAAAATCGTATCCTTTTTATGATGTAATCACCGTAATTGATAAAAATGGAAACATTATAGCATGCACTCAAAAGGAATATATTGGTCAATCAAGAGCTGATCGCACATGGTTTAAAAAGACAATGCAATGCAGACAGGGTGATGTTATTCCGTTAGATGCCTATCGTGCAGAAACAGCGGAATGGAAAATGGTGATCGGATTTAATACTCCCATAACAGATGAAAACAATACGGAGGTTATCGGAGTTTTGGCTACCAGGGTACGTATGGACCACATTATAGAGCGAGTAAAAGCATTGGATGAACGAATCGTGGGTGATAACAACGCGTACCTGCTCAACAAAAGAGGCGAGATACTAGCAGGGCCCAATGAAAAGAAATTTCTCAAAATACACCACTTGCATAAATTTCCGGTAGTGAGGGATTTGCTCGCTGGCAAAACAGGGATTACCGAATATAAAAACGATCAGGGAGAAGATGTTATCAGCGCCCGTTATGCCCTCGAGGGAGATGGTGCTTTTAATGGTTGGGGCTGGGGAATTATGATGAGTGAACTTGTTTCAGAGGCCTTTAAAACAGCGTATATAATACGTAATACAATGATTACATTGGCGTTAGGTATCGCCTTTTTGGTAACAATGCTTGCTATATTTATTTCTAAAAAGTTTTCAAGGCCTATTACAGAGGTATCGAAATCAGCATTGCGGATTTCTCAAGGAGATTTGAAACCTGTAAAGATTAACTATGACGCAAAGGATGAAATAGGGGATCTTGTTGGTGTATTTAATAAAATGACTCAAGACTTACATTCCACAACCGTGTCCCGTGATTCTCTCACTAAAGAAATTGCTGAGCGAAAATGGGCGGAGGAGGCAGTTAAAAAAAGTGAGGAGAAATTAAAAAATATATTGCATGGTTCACCTATTCCAACGTTTGTTATTGATAACAGCCATAGAGTTATTTACTGGAATAGGGCCCTGGAAGAGTATAGCGGGATCAAGGCTAAGGATATAATTCGCACTGATCAACATTGGAAGGCCTTCTATGATGAAAAAAGGCCATGTATGGCTGATCTGCTGGTAGATGAAAAGATAAATGATATTTCTCAATGGTATCTGGGAAAGTACAGAGCCTCTCATCTGATAGGGGGGGCATATGAGGCTGTAGATTATTTTCCCCGGCTGAGTCAGGATGGTAAATGGCTCCATTTTACAGCAGCCCCAATCAAGGATTCGCAAGAAAGACTAATTGGCGCTGTAGAAACCCTTCAAGATATAACTGAGGCAAAAAATGCCGAGGGGCAGATAAAGTCATTGTCCAGGCAGATCATAGATATTCAGGAAAGGGAGAGAGAGTCTATATCAAGAGAGATTCATGATAACGTTGGTCAACTATTAAGCGCTATAAAGATGGCTCTTTCCAGGACGTATAAAAAGATACCAGGTGAGCTCTCTACCATAAAGGATCAGTTGAGTGAGCTTTCAGATCTTGTGAATAAAACGATAAAGGAGATCAGAGGGCTCTCACATACACTACACCCACCTTTAATTGAAGATTTGGGGATTGCATCTGCCCTGGAGGAACTTTGTCAGGACTTTAAATCATATTCAGAGATTAACATTACATGGGATATTGAACAAATCCAAAAACCTCTTCAGTCTATAACTAAAATTACTATATATAGGCTTTTCCAGGAAGGGTTAAATAATATTTTGAAACATAGCAGGGCAACAAAGGTCTATTTAACTCTCACATCATCAGGGAGCACAATAAATGCTGTTATCGAAGATAATGGTGTAGGATTTTTAGTGGATGATATTCTTTCCCCTTTACAGGCAAAATCCCTTGGCCTCATTAGCATGAGAGAGAGAGTAGCCCTTATCGGGGGAGACTTGAAGATTGTATCCAGCCCGGGAAAGGGCACAAAGCTTATAGCATGTTTAGAAAAGGAGTGAAGATATGAGAGATACAATAAAGATTATTCTGGCTGATGATCATCGGATTTTCCGGAAAGGTTTAAAATCGCTTCTTTCAGAAAAGGAAAACATTGAGGTTCTGGCAGAGGCTGACAACGGAGATGAGGCCCTTGAGGCGGCCAGAAAATACAAACCAGAAATAGTCATTATGGATATAGCAATGCCAAAGATGGACGGGATTGAGGCCACCCGCCAGATCAGGGATAGATTTCCAGATACAGAGGTGGTTATTCTCTCTATGCATGCCAAAAAGGCATATATCGATCAGGTTTTAAAGGCAGGTGCCAAAGGATATGTTCTCAAGGATTCTGACGAAGAAAATTTGCTGTCTGCTATAAATACTGTCCACAATGGTGGATATTACCTTGACTCCCCTATTGCAGATCAAGTTTTGTCTGATTATTTCAGGGACAAGTCAAAAAGAGAACTAAAAAAACAATCAGATCCCCTATCAGAGAGGGAAAGAGAAGTGCTTAGACTTCTGGCTGAAGGCCACTCCAATCAGGAGGTGGCCGATACCTTATATATAAGCAGAAAAACAGTAGAAAATCATAGGGCAAATATTGTCCGTAAGACAGGGATTCAGGGTCAGGTAGGGCTCACAAAATATGCTGCTCGTATAGGGCTTATTGATTTAGATTTGTGG
>DATKWM010000011.1:0-10126 GCA_035529575.1 Desulfatiglandales bacterium | reverse complement strand
GAGGATGGGCTTTTCTTCAGTTCCAAGGCTCCCGGGCTGGTCTTTTCAGCAACTTATCTGCGGGGGAGTTTTGCCCCCTCCGCATTGCCCCGATAAATCGGGGCCTGCGGTTTCCCCCACTGATAAGTTGCGAAAAGACAGTGCCCTTACACCAGTCACCTCAGAAAAGTCCACCCTCTTCATTGGGGTGACAAAAATTGTCAGGTTTTGTAAGGATTTCATATAACACTTTCTTGTGCTAAGAGAAAGAAAGAATCGTTAAAACTGATATCACCCTTTATTTTTGACTTTTCTCATCTATTTCGATATTAAAAACCTAATATGTAGGCCATTAATGAACACACACCATGAGTAAATCCTTTCCAGATTATTCCACCTTAGTACACATGGCATACAATAGGAAGGATGAGAACATCCCTGAGCCATATCTTACAAAACGTGAGTTTTTGAAGTTTTGTGGAACGAGTCTCTGTGTTCTTTGTGCCGCTCAGCTCTTTGGTTTTCCAGATACCCTACGGGCACAAATGGCTGTAAAGGGCCTTATTAAGACAAAGCTCTCCCCCTATTTCACTTCTCTGGATGGAGGAGAGATTCAGTGTGAGCTGTGCCCCAGACAGTGCCGTGTTGCCGAGGGTAAAAGAGGCTTTTGTAGAGTTCGGGAGAATCGGGAAGGAAAATATTACAGCCTGGTTTATGGAAATCCCTGCGTCATTCATTTAGACCCTATTGAAAAGGAATCCTTTTTTCATGTCCTTCCTGGGACCGCTTCTTTAACGCTCTCAACGGCGGGATGCAATTTCCAATGTAAGTTTTGCGAGAATTGGGAAATATCCCAAGCCAGCCCAGAGGACTTATATAGCTACGAGATTCCACCTAAGATTGTGGTAAAGAAGGCGAAAGAGATGGGGGCACATTCGATTGCCTACACCTATGCAGAACCCACCATCTTTTATGAATATATGTTAGACGTTGCCTCCTTTGCAAAGAAGGCTGGTCTTTTGAATGTCATTCACTCAAATGGTTTCATAAATCCGTCTCCACTCAGAAATTTATGCACGGTGTTAGACGCGGCCCAAATTGATCTGAAAGGGTTTACTGAAGACTTTTATCATGAACTGTCCAGTGGAGAACTGGCCCCAGTGCTCGATACCTTAAAGACACTGAAGCAGGAAAAAATCCACGTAGAGATCACAAACCTCATAATCCCTACAAAGAATGATGATAGGTCGACTCTACGAGAAATGTGCCTATGGGTGAAGAGAGAATTGGGCGCGGATACTCCGATACATTTCTCTCGTTTCTATCCCTTGCACAAACTTAAAAAACTCCCATCAACGCCTATTTCCACGCTCGAGAAAGCCCGGGCACTGGCTTTTTCTTCTGGTCTTGAATATGTCTACGTCGGGAAGGTACCGGGTCACGAGGGTTGGAATACCTTCTGCCCCACATGCAAGAAAATGATAATCCAACGGACTGGTTACATGATCGGGCAGATACATATAAAAGAAGGGAAGTGTAAATATTGTGGAAGGCCCATTCCCGGCATTTGGGCCTAATTGCATAAGCTTTAAAAATAGTGCCAATAGGACGACAGAAACACATTCTATAGAAGAAGGCGAGACCGTATAAGGAATTCACCCCGATCACCGTTTAAAGAAAGAATAAAATCTCTTGAGCGCCACAGACTTAGGGTCAAGGTTTGTTAAACCAAAATTTTCAGCCCACTCCATTGCTTCCAAGAATTCCTGCACAGTGATTCCACGGGCTATCTTTGGGTAGTCAAAGGCCTTGTAATCCACATGGTATTGAGCCATGATGTTTACATAGGTGGATTTAGGGAGGGCCTTGGCCACCCATCTGAGTAATTTCTCTGTCCCTGCCACCCGGTTGGGCATGACTAAGTGCCGAATGATCAAACCGCGAGTAGCAATTCCTCGCTTATTAACCTTTAGTTCTCCGACCTGCCTGTTCATTTCGATGATTGCTCTTTTAGTCACTTCAGGGTAGTTTGAAGCCCCTGATGAATATTTCTCAGCCTGATCAGCATCCATGTATTTCATATCTGGCATATAAATATCCACAACACCGTCTAAGATCTTCAGTATCTCTAATCGCTCATACCCGCTTGTATTGTAAACCAAGGGAAGGCGCAGTCCTTTCTTTAAGGCAATCCGAGTTGCATTAAGGATGTTGGGCATGACATGGGTAGGCGTAACTAAGTTGATGTTATGACAGCCAATTTTCTGGAGGTGGATCATCATGTTCGCAAGGTCTTCATCCGTAAGTTCCTTACCTTTTCCCTCATGGGAGATAGGCCAGTTCTGGCAAAAGATACAGCGGAGATTACAATTTGAGAAGAAGATGGTGCCAGATCCATTTTTACCTACCAATGATACCTCTTCGCCAAAATGAGGTTGAGCGCTGAAAATCACGGGTCTGTATGGGCCCCGACAGAATCCTTTTTCACCTTTCTTACGATTCACCCCACAACGCCGTGGGCAAAGCTGACAATCCTCCAAAATAGCGTAGGCCTGCTCGATCCTCTGAGCCAATTTACCCTCATTTTCCAATTTCTCATAGGCTGGATGCCAGGCCTTTCCCTTTTCTTCTCTGGCGTTAAGGGAGACAGGAGATAAGAGCAATGAGCCGCCCAAAATAAGGGAGTCTTTTATAAAATCCCGGCGCGTGATCTCCATGCCAGTTACTCCATTACCTCAAAGGCTAAAGGCTTTTTTATTATGCATAGAAGAATCAGGGTCAAACCCTGTAATCAAGATAGGATCTTTCCGTTGTCTGGTGCCGGGAGGAATATTCGATGTCGTTTAAAGCGATCAGATCATCCGACAGGCTATTACTGTTGTTCCAATTTCTTGCTCTTTTCTTCAGGGAATGAAATACTAATTGTGCCAGGTTTAATTCCCTCTACTTTCGCTTTCCCCTGAGAATCTATACTGCCTTTTCTTACCTTACCACCTGGCAGCATAACCTTAAATTTTTCAGATGGAATTTTCTTAACAACTTCATCCTTCAACTCAATTTCTATCCAATCCTTCATAGGAGCTACGGGCGGCATCTGCTGTAAAGGCTCCTCTGGTCGCATGATCTGCTCAGGAGCTGCTGGCGCATCTGCATGAAATACCCCTTATATTGCTTGTGCTGTGGACTAACTATGTTAGCCGTGCCTTTTTCATCGCCAGTACTTTTTGAAAAGTTGCTTTCTTTAAGCATAGTGGGATTGCCATCCATCTTAACTTTTTTTGAGCCTTCTTTAGTGTCCGAGCCCATTGCAGTGTTTGGATACGGTACAGGGACAGGACCAGCAGGATCAGAAGGCGTTTTACATTCATCAGGAAACGCGCCCGTCACCTTTCCGCTATCCTTATGAGCGCCTGATATTTTATTTTGTGTGGGATTAAAATCTTGTGCAAAAACCATTGTGCTTATCATGCTAGCTATAGCAAAAGCTATAATAAATACCATATTCTTTCCCATTTTATAATCTCCTATAATGAGAAATGGTGTTTTATTATTCAGCAAAGATAGCATCAATTAAGAATTATTTTAAAAGGCTACACCTTTATGGGCTATAAGTATAGGCTAGAATGATATAAAGGTCAAGAGATGTAACCGATGCATAGGTAAGGCAATATTCTACCTGCGTGCAATTTACCAAGAAGTCCTCATCAGGGTTTTTCTGGCAGATGAGTCTTTCTGAGGCGGTCGGTCAAGAGTTGAATCACATTGCGGGAGAAGGCAGTGTTGACCTGAAGAAGTTCTTCAAAAACATCAGGCATAATGACAATGAGGACCGAATCTGTGTTAGCTATAGCTGTTGCGGTTCGACTTTCGTTCAGAAGATAGGCCATTTCACCAAATATCTCTCCCTCCTCAAGGATAGCCAATTTATGCTCGATTCCATCGTTTGTACGGGAAATGCCAATACTTCCGCTATAAATAAAGTATATATCTGTGCCTCTATCTCCTTCTCGAAAAATGGTTTCTCCGGACTTATAACGTCTTGCATATTTTTCAAAAATACGTTTCGGGTGCCTGAACAGAAATTTCTCAATCTTTTTTCCTTTGACATCCTGCTTTAATCGGAAAAAATACATACGTTCAAGCACAAGGACGTCTATTTTGTCGGAAACAAACACATACTCAGCAAAGAAAAAGAAAAGCACAAAACAAAAATGGACCCAGAGTACCATCAGTATCAAGGATCCAAGGACACCATAGATGACATTGAACGGTGTGACACTAAAGAACCTGAAAAACAACATTTGAAGAAGGATAATTGCGAGCGCACACCATAACGCCCCTATCAGGCTTGAGATAGTTGTCGGCTTCTTGACCGGCACAAACCGGTACGTCAAAAAAATTACAAGAAATGCGATTAGAAAAGAAAGGAAGCGTCTTATAACTGGAAGGAAGGATTGCAAAAAAGTCTGGCCGATCAGGTTATCTGCCAGGAAAAATTGGAAAAAATTAAAACCGACGCTAATAAACGTTACCAGCACAGATAGTAATAATAGGATAGAGAGTATAAGAAATGAGAAGATTTTCATCGCAATTGGAGTACTGATCATTTCTGTAGGGAATGCAATTCTTAAGCCCCGATGGATCGAGGTTAAAATCCAGCGACCGGCCCATAGCAAGTTGAGCAAACCAAAGACCCCTATCGCAGTGGTCTTCACATTTAGAAGACCAAACTTGATAAGGAAATTCCTGTCCAGATTTTCATTCACATTTTTTAGAAACGAAAAGAAATTGTCCGAAATATAGGGATAAGAGGTGAGGTAATGGTCAAGGGACAGGAGCAATAAAAGAAAAATAGGAGTAACCGATAAGAGGAAAAAGAAGGCTGCAGCTCCGGCATGGTTGAGCAGTTCATTCTTAAGAAAAAGGTTTATTGAGAGAATAATCTTTTGTAGGAAGATCTGAAAACGCTTCCTGATAATCCTGTGAATAGTATTTTTGTTTTTCTTGCGCATCAACCCCACAGCTCCTCATAAAATATAGCGAAATGAAACGCAATATGTCAAGATAACCACTTCGTATCTGTTAGAATAACGCACAGCACAGGGTATGGGTATGTTTTTTGTTCTGCTGCTCATCCGTTACGGGTATAACATTTCCTCTAACTCCCTGAAATAACAAAGGCCGCCCACAAATCACCTAAGAAAAGACCTCATGACCCTCTCATTTCATAACCATTTACATTTATTTTAAATAGGATTATGTTTTTCTTTGTATAATCTCGTAAGAAACTAAATATGGAATAGAGCACGGAGATGTCTTTTTTTGTTGTATGCCCCTGGCCCAGACCTGTTTTAAAAGAAATGAATTTGCATGGCTAAGCATAGAAATAATACAGCGATTAAATATCACAAAAGCTTCGTCGCGCCAGGGCGGGCCTCGAAACAAGGTCCCGTGCTTGGGCCCAGATAATCGGGATTTATTGTCTCTCGGCCCTGAGCCTGTCGAGAGCCCTCGGCCGTGAGACATGTCGACGAGCTCATGTCGAGTCGCTCGGAGCCGAACGGTCTCCAGGTCGAACGACTCGAGGCCGAAGGGCAACTCGACAATAACTATTATACGCTCCGCCTATTAAATCCCGATTATCAGGGCCATTTCTGTGTATTTATTGGGTCATAACAAATAAAGACATCTCCATGCTCATCGTAACGTTTATTTTATGAACAACCCTAAAGCGAAGCGCCAGGGTCAGATGCAAAATATAAAAAGGGGGAGCAAAATATGATCAAAGTAACCTGTTTGGGTGCTGCTGGATCAGTGACCGGATCCAATTATCTCATTGAGAATTCTCAGGGCAAAAAAGTGCTTGTTGACTGCGGTCTTTTTCAAGGTGGGAAACAGATAGAATTGCGCAACTGGCAAGACTGGGGTTTTGATCCTACACAGATACATACCCTGTTTCTGACCCATGCTCATATTGACCATAGCGGAAGAATACCCAAGCTGGTGAAGGATGGTTTTCGAGGAAAGATTATCACCTCTCCACCTACAGCGGAGCTGTGCCAGATTATGCTCCTTGATTCAGCGCATGTTCAGGAAATGGATGCCGAATGGCAGACGAGAAAAGATAAAAGAAAGGGTAAAAAGGAAATACTTCCCCTTTACACAACGAAGGATGCCACACAAAGTTTACAATATCTTTCCCCAACGGAAAGGGATCAAATAATCACAGTTGAACCGGGAATAAAGGCACGCCTAAGGAATGCGGGGCATGTTCTCGGTTCTTCTATTGTGGAGTTGTGGATAGAGGAAGCGAATGAAGAGACAAAGATCGTTTTTTCAGGGGATCTGGGCAAACAAAATCAACTCATTATTAAAGATCCCTATGAAATCTTCGCAGCAGACTATCTATTTATTGAATCCACCTACGGTAACCGTGTGCATCGCCCTTTTGAGGATAGCAAAAAAGAACTTTTAGAGGCTATCCAATATGCCCTATCACATGAGGAAAAGGTTATCATTCCAGCCTTTGCTCTGGAAAGGACCCAGGAGATACTCTACCTTCTGGGTGAGTTCTATAGGGATAAAATCCTTCCAAATATTCCTGTCTATCTGGATAGCCCTCTAGCCATCCAGGCCACACAAATCTTTCGTAAAAACAAAAAATATTATGATGAGCAGGCCAGAACCATTGTGGATCAAGGTTTTGATCCCTTTGATATGCCAAATCTGCATTTCACCCCCACTACTGAAGAGTCCATTGCTATCAATAAGACACCTGGTTCTGCTATTATCATCGCTGCGAGCGGAATGTGCACCGCAGGTCGGATCAAACATCACCTCAAACATAACCTTTGGCGCCCTGGAGCAAGTATTATCATTGTAGGATTCCAGGCTCAGGGAACCACAGGAAGAAAGATAGTAGATGGAGAGAAACAGGTAAAGATTTTCAGAGAGAATGTTGCGGTAAAGGCAAAGGTTTTCACCATTGGCGGATTTTCTGCCCATGCAGATCAGAAAGACCTTCTCGAATGGGTAAGCCATTTCACCGAACCCCGCCCCAAGGTATTTGTCGTCCATGGAGAGGCTACAGCCAGTGAAGCACTGACTACAATGATCCGTGAGAAATTTGGGATGGAGGTTCATGTTCCCAAATGGAAAGAAGGCCTGTTACTTAAAGCCAGAGAGGTGGTCCGAGAAGAAGTACTCGCTGAGGTAATACCTATAGAGATAAGCCAAACTATGCTGAACAAAGTCATTGATCTGGAACATGAAATAGAGAAATTGAAAAAGCGCCTTAAGGAAAAAGACGAAAAGACAACAATCACCGATGAGGATGTGAGTAAGCTTGAATATATTCAGGAAGAGCTTCAAGGAATCCTTCCTGAATAAAGGTATAGAATGGTGAGTTTTCAATAAATTACTACTGAGTGCACAGTTTCTAAATTCAATGACATATAATGACAGAGGTAATTGATCATGGACATTCTTTTGTCTCTCACAGAGTTCTCAGAGGCTCACCCTGTTAGATAAATGCGGCAATACATTTGTAAGTTTTAACCATCGGTAAGCTAAGATCAATTTTGCTCTGTTTGGCTATCAAAGCATCTAACAGGACGAGGAGTTTTTAGTTGAATTCCTGAGAGGGGAAGTCAACTAAATCCACATCCCGCTTTGTTGCGGGATATAGATACAAAGCTACATTTCTATAACAGCAGTACTATGGATTACTAGTAATTCATTGCCATGCTCTTCAATGTACACCTGTGGTGGACTGATTGTTTGTCCTGATTTTTCTCTCCCTGCCCTGTGAAATGCCTTTTAGTTTCTATTTCGAAAGGGTCAAAAAATCAGGACAAAATCGTAATTATCTCTGTGAACCCTGCCCGCCATCGCGCTCGCTCAGGCGAGGCAGGCGGGCCTGTGGGCTCTAGCGACCCTGAGAAGCATCGAAGGGGAGCGGGCGAGAAAAATCAATGAGTTTCTAAGATCGGAATACGTAATCATATTTACGAACTACGGTACCAAGCTATGATTTCTGCAGATTGCTATAGCTATTCCTTGACAGCCGTATCCCTTGAAACTATCATATTTTTTATATTTCTATTTAAGATGATCCATAAATATTTATTAACGCCATTACTATCTACAATGGCTAAGAGGTGAGAGACCATGCCCGAGAAACAGTATGTTGTTGATGACCTTAAAAAAGATGATACCTGGAGGATGTTTAATATCCTGGCAGAATTTGTGGAGGGCTTTGATGTCATGCCCCAAGTATATCCAGCCGTGACTATTTTTGGATCAGCCCGATCACATCCCAACAGTCACAACTATAAAACTACAGAACATGTCGCTCGATTGATGGTAGAAAATGGTTTTAATGTGATTTCTGGTGGAGGACCTGGAGTTATGGCGGCAGCCAATAAAGGGGCTGCGGAGGCTGGTGGAAAATCTGTGGGCCTCCATATCCATCTCCCTAAAGAGCAGAAACCCAATAAATATGCAAATGTACAACTCAATTTTAAATACTTTTTTATCAGAAAGGTTATGTTTGTAAAATATGCGGTAGCCTATATCATTATGCCTGGAGGTTTTGGAACCCTTGACGAACTTTTTGAGTCCCTCACCTTGATTCAGACCAAAAGAATAAAATCCTTCCCTGTCATCCTCATAGATTCCAGCTACTGGAAAGGCCTGATTGACTGGATAAAACGAACCTTGATAAAAGAGAAGTCTATATCAAAATCAGACCTTGACCTCTTAAGCCTCGTGGACACGCCTGAGGAAGCTGTCAGTATCATAAAGAAAACAGTGATTGTCTGAAATCTGAAGAGTAATGAATTATGTGAAAATAAGAAACCTCTTAAAGAATATGCACGTCCCCAAATGCTATTTTCATTTTGTATTTTTTGAGTAACGATTCAGGTTGTTTTTTTTTATTTAACTTTTTGTATTTTTAGCAGAGAAATTCCCAAAATCTATAATTGTTATCTGTTCCATTGATAAACCCATCAAAATTTGCCCGCATCTCTCCTAATAGAACTTGGTTGTCCTATTAGGAGGCCAAGCATCACTCCTTTATTCTCCCTCAGATCGTTTTTCTTCAAAAATTTATGGGGCAGCAATAATGAAATGCCCAAAATGCCAGCATGAAAATCCTGATGATGCTAAATTCTGTAACGAATGCGCGAATAAGTTGGAACTTTTTTGTCCGGAATGCGGTAAGGCTAATCCCCCTGGCAGCAAGTTTTGTAATGAATGTGCACATGGTCGATACTCACCATGAAAGCCCTCCTTCCGAACTAAAAAGTCTTCCCTCTCTTTGAAAGCCCCCATCAGGATAAGTATCTCCCGATGAGGGCTTAATATACAACCAATTTGAATCGTAATTAACTTACAGCATCCTTTAAGGCTTTCCCAGCTACAAACTTGGGGACCTTCTTTGCCTTGATCGTCATTTCTTGTCCTGTCTGTGGATTTCTTCCTTTCCTGGCATTCCTTTGTGCCACCTTAAACGTTCCGAAACCAACCAGGGCAACTGTGTCCTTTTTCTTTAGTGCCTTGGTAATGGTTGAAAAAACACAATCCACTGCTGCCTGGGCCTCTTTTTTGGTATTTACGACCTTTGTCACCTCTTTAACTAAATCCCCTTTGTTCATATTCCTTCCCCCTTTCTTCTAAATAGTAATGTGGTTAGTTAATAGTATTACCTTACCTAATAGAACTTTTTAGATATTTCAACTTAAAAACTGAAAGCTGCTTTAAACCAGGGAAGAGGGAAATATTATTCCTTGGCTTTTACAAAAAAATCCTTGAGTTGAAATCGGTAAAGGTTGCTGAAAGATAAATGTAAACCAATCATTATCCGTGATGCCGACAAAACATTTCTTTTAGTATTTCCCGGAACGATTTACTATCTCACAATTGTCAAAAAAGATTTATCCCGTTGAATGTTTACCCCGTGGAATGCGGAGCATATTCCACTGGGGCGCAGCCTATTTAACTGGGACTTGACCTCTTTATTTCGCATAAGTTCATTCAGAAACTACATTTCCCAGTCGGATTACTCAGGCATCCCCATTTCCTTACGTTGATGTTCTTCAAAAAAGTCCGCTATCTTCTCCTTCTCAGATTCCTCAATCTCATT
>DATKWM010000010.1:0-21653 GCA_035529575.1 Desulfatiglandales bacterium | reverse complement strand
ATGAAGTAAACCTGCCCCCTTTACTGGACCAATTATGAGGTAAAATTTTAACCTCAGGAATAAATGGAGTATTTTGAGGATTAAAATTTGAGCCTGACGCCCTAATTGGGCGAAAGGGAGTATTTTTCAAAGGTCTCCCATGCTATCCTCCTGATATTATTTACTATATACAGGAAAACTATCATGAAATAATTGGTATATCAAGTGAATTCAGGGGGTTATAGAATATTTGTGAGTGTTTTTATAGATAAGACATCAAACAAGGAAAGCAACTATCTATTAGGCAAGTTCTGCAAAGGTCTCCCAACGTCTACCAAGCCGGTTTTAGCCACTTCAGCCATCAATGCGAATAACGTTTTCCACTGTGACGTGACCTCTTATGACTCAACGTTCGGTAAGTAAGCGTTTAAGCAATCTCGCCCTACCCAGACTACAGCATACATAGGCGTATCAAACAAGACGCTTTGACGAACCGTGGGACGAGGTGAAATTTAGGCAGTCACCAATTTCCGATGATCCCTGAATCTACAAACGAGAAGATATCGACACCCCAGGTGGGCGAAACGTCATCGACCGTATCCTCGATCGGCGAGATACCTCACGGGGAAGGAATCCACACAAAAAAGTCCCTTTACATATACAACGTAGCTTGTTGAGGCAATATGGTGCAAAATTGATGATTTGCAATCTTCAGCATCTATAGGTGAACGGAAACGTGAAGTGGTTCAGTCATTTTTAATCATAAACAGAAGTGAGAGGCACATCATGCCTTTCTTGAAAGCAATAAATGAGCAAATCTCGAGACTATAGACAATTAAAGATGACCGCTGACCCTGTTGAAAGCAGCGATATGGCTACCGGCTACGGTCCAATTCTTAAAAATAAAATCATTGATATTTCCAAGAGACTATCCAAGAGCCGCCAGACAATCCGTTCTGTTTCAGCACTCCTGGGCAGTAACATTACCTCATCGGTGCTTGGCGCGGTTGGTGGGTTGATGGTTGCTCGTTTCCTTGGGCCAGAGGTAACCGGACTATTCCGTGCTTATACTATTTCTTTGACATATCTAATATTCCTACATCTTGGCACATGGGACGGACTTTGGCGTCAGATACCGTATTTTGTCGGCAAAGAAAATCAGGAAATGGTTGATGAAATTGCCTCGACAGCCGGTGCTTTCAATTTTATTTTGTCTGGTTTTGTTACAGTTGGATTCATTTGCTGCGCAGCATACAGTTATGCAAATCACAACATATACGGTGTTTTTGGCTGGCTCTCTCAGGCTGTTTGTTGCTGGGGTATTTTTTACGGCGGTTATTTGACCTCAACATATCGCACCCTGAATCATTTCGTGACTCTGGCGAGAATTAATGTGAGTCAAGCAGTACTTATTTTTGGAATGGTCTTTTTGCTGCCTTTTATAGGGTTCTACGGCCTTTGTGCACGTGCGGCTTTACCATGGATTTCGACACTATGGCTTTTACACCGCTTCAGACCCCTCAGGGTAAGGTATCGGTTCAAGCCAAAAGTACTTTGGGATCTTATCAAGATAGGTCTACCATTTAGTTTTTGGGGGAACCTATACACATCTGCATGGCTTGCAACCGAAAGTGCTTTGGTTCTCACCCTGAGCGGTGTGACAGCTTTAGGGCTATTTTTCGTTGCCGTTGTTATGAGAAATGCAGTAAATTCCTTCCCTATGGCGATATGGCAGGTTCTGACTCCTCGAGTTGTCACTTCATTCGCTAGGGATGGAAGTGTTCGCAACGCTAATGCCCGGGTCATATGGGTGACCGTAGGACTTACGGGATTCATGATAATTTTCGCTCTATTGGGTTCATTTTTATTAGAGATATTAGTTCCGGTTTTTATCCCCAAATATGTTGCCGGTATTCCTGTGATGAAGGTTTGTCTCTGGTTTCCGGTTGTGCAGGCAGCATTTCTGCCTATGAACATCCTTTTTGCCACAGGAAAGCATTGGATTTACGGCCGCAGCGTTATAGTCGGAATAGTTGTTTTTGGTTTATCGACTTATTTATTATTGTCTATGATGGGAGGGCTACTCGCCGTTGCAGTGGGGTCATTGGCCGGTCGTGCTGTCAGAACCTTCGCCGCTTATCTGGACTTGATTTCCTTGGCGAAACGCGAAAAGTAATATCCACTTCTCTATGAAGAGAAATTGAATCCATTACGGTATAATTACTATATTATTTTAATAAGATGGTGCGTATTTTAAAGTAATTGCAAAGAATTTAAAGAATTCAACATTAAGAAGATCATCGCCGTCAGCTATTGCTCTACTGATTGAGGTGGTTGTGCAAAGGTGTTAATATGAGAAAGATCGATCGTGACAGCTACCCTCACCTGGCTGAATGCCTGAGGCGAATTATATTCACAAACATTTATACTTATTATGCACGTTCAGCAGCTCTTTGGTGGGGCATAAAGCTCGGCTCTGGATGCAAGTTTTATGGAATTCCTCGATTTCGTCGTCATCCTGGTAGCAGCATTTCAATTGGTGATAAGTGCTTATTCAATTCTTCACCGGTATCAAATCTAATTGGTATTAATCGTCCATGCATTATATCAACCTTATCAGAAGGCGCTCAAATCCAGGTTGGATCATACTGCGGATTTAGCGGAACAGTTATAGGTTGTGCGAAGAAAATTGTTCTTGAAGAAAATGTTCGGTGTGGTGCGAACACTTTGATTACTGATACTGACTGGCATTCTGAAGATCCACGAACTGGTCCCGATAAGCCGGTAACGATCAAGAAAGGTGCGTGGTTGGGGTTTGACGTAACGGTACTTAAAGGGGTCACCATTGGAGAAAATACCCTGGTTGCGGCCAGAAGTTTGGTAACGCACTCTTTACCGGACAATGTGATAGCTGGTGGCATGCCTGCGAAAATCCTAAAGGTAAAAAACCAAGACGATTTAAGGAAGTCATAGATGATGTGTAAAATTAATCTTATTTTTATGGGCGGCTTTACTTATCCCACTGGAATGGCAGGAACTAAAAGAATTCAGAACGCCATCAAAGCGCTGAATGAATACTCTAAGGATATCAAGATACGAGTTATAATTCAACGTCAATCCTCTGAAGAAAATGTCCTCTCCGGAGTTCATGAGGGAACATACTATGAGACCATAATGGGTGATCTTTTTCGAACTAAAATGTTTGCAATGCTGCCTATACTTTATTTCAAAACAATCGTTGCATTAAAAAATGCTTTTTTGACTGATCATAAAAATATAATCTATTTTTACGGTCCAATATTTTACGATAGTATTCTTCCTTTGAGTTATGCAAAAAGAATTGGGTATAAGATAGTTTTTGACGTAAACGAGGATTACGATCTTGGAAAAGAATTACAAGAATCCTTCTATGATAATTTAAGATTAAAACTTACTATTCAACTTTCAGCATTCATAATAAAATTGTCTTCTGGAATCGTCGCAATAAGCTCTCATCTAGAGAAGAAATACAAAACATCTACTGATGGTAAAATTCCTATTCATTACATGCCGATATCGGTAGACATGGATTACTTCCAGCAAAACCATATAAAGGATACATCTATTATATCATTATGTTACGCAGGCACCTTCGGTAATAAAGATGGCCTGCCTGTATTACTTGATGCTTTCGACACTATTGCGGGAAGACAAAAGAATATTCGCTTGTTACTTACCGGACGTGGTGGTAAGGGAGCAATGAAGGACTTTTTAACTCGTTTGGAGACATCTCCATATAAGGAACGAATTATATATAAAGGCTACCTTACAGAAAAAGAATACTATTCCGTGCTTAATACCGTTGATATCCCTTGCATGACAAGAATCGACACTGCGTATTCCCACGCCGGTTTTCCGTTCAAACTTGGAGAATTCCTTGCTACAGGCAAGCCTGTTATAGCATCTCGTGTTTCAGACGTTGAGAGATACCTTACAGACAAACACAACGCTATGCTTGTAAAACCAGGATCAAAGGTGGAAATATGCAACGCATTGGATTTCCTGATTGATAATCCCAAATATGCAGAGGACATTGGTACTCGTGGGCGTGAAGTAGCTAAGTCCTATTTTGACTACAAGAAACAAGGAAAGCCGCTTTTCAATTTTCTGTTAAGCATCTGATCGAAATATCCCTAAAAGAATAAGTGGACATTAACGATGTAGCATTCAGAATATTTCAATGCCATTATAAAAATATTTAAAAAAATGGCAGAATTACTATATAAAATTAAAAAGATAGTGCGGAATTAGAAGTCATTACAAAGATTTTATCACGAATCCAACATAAAGAAGATCATTGCCGTTAGCTATTGCTCTACTGATTGAAGTGGTCGCACAAAAAGGTCTCTATAAGAACAATTTATATGACTGATTATCATTATTCAGAAACTCGATCTATTGTATCCAATTTGAAATTGGATGATAATAGTGGCAAAAAGAATGCTATTTCGTTTTTTATGGGAATGGCGGTAATTGTCGCAGCCATTCTTCTTGGACGTTCCTTTCTTTTCTATATTCCTTTTTTACTCTTTTCAGTATTTATAACCCTCGTTTGGCGCAGGAATTTCCGACCATGGGTTAACCTCGTATCAACCTCGGCTGCAACCCCTATAGCGATTGCCCAACAAAATTTCTCCTGCAACTTAATCTTTGCCATTTGGTATTCTTTTTTAAACAGACAATATTATTCATCACTTCCAAATTGGATTAAGATCGCTAGCGGTCTTGCAGTATTTGGTCTCTTTACCAGCTCAATCAATTGGATGTCTATTGGGATTATTAATGGTATGATGCGACAGGGGTCATTTTTCGTCACCCTATTTTTAGGTCCTTATTTATTGTTGCCTATCGTCTATATGAAGATGAAAGAGAGCCAAGACCATACTGCAAACCTTCAGGGGCTATTGTTCTGTCTTATAATTCCATCTACATTGGTTCTGGTCGGAGCAAGAGCATTTGGGACCGTGGCTAACGCATGGGAGGCGTCTTTACATGGTGCAATGCTTCCTGAAGGTTTTTTAATGTTTAGATTTGGAAAAGTAATTGTAAGTTTTCTGCGAACTGATGTTGGTTTTATTCTAGCTGTTCTGACTTGCGCTTCACTTGCCATATCAATCTCAAAGGTTAGAACGCTGTACAGGTTGCTATCTGGCGCATGTTTTGTTTCAAACCTTATCCTTCTTTTTATGACCGGAAGTTTTGGAAGTGGGTTTTCATGTCTTTGCGGAATGTTAGCTATTTTTTCCATTCAAATAAAAAAGCTCAGCGTAAAAAAGGTATTAGGATCTGTTGTAGCCATGATCTGTGTGATGTTTGTGGTCTATAATTTATTACCCCAAAGTACGAAAACCTACCTGGAAAAACGCTACGAACATCGAGTTACAAAAGCTGATACGGACAGATTTGATTTGTGGGGACGTGCCTTAGATCATTTCTTTAAATATCCCGAAGGCGTTGGCCTAAACCTATCAGTTGCTGCTAGTATTAATATTTATCATAAAGTAAGAAGTAATATCCATAATGAATACTTGGTCTATGCTGTGAGTTATGGCTTATTCGGCGGAATAGCATTCGTATTAATTGTTGCTAAATTGCTCATTTACTATTTAAAAATGCGTAAACATAAAATAGATGACCCTTACGCGCTTGCCACATACCTAGCCGGGCTTGGTGTGGTTATAGCGGTATCGCTCAACTGTATGACCGATCATTTGAATGCCAACAGATGGTATTTCAACGTTTCGTGGTCCATCATCTGGTATTGCTATTTCTGCACCCAAGGAGTGCAAACTGAGAATACTATGAAAAGTGCTTGAAAAATATCCGATATCCGGGGACAGGTCAAAGTTCGTACAATTTTACAAGTTATAAAATTGTTCAATCAGGATACAAATTATTTTATCCCTTTTCGATAAAAAAGATGATTGCAATTAATAAGAATATTGCAGGTCTCTCTAGATGTATATTTTTGACACAGTTGGGGTGTGATTTTTTTTTAATGGCGTTTGTAAAAAGAAAATATTTATATCACTCTGAAATCTTACCATTATTATCATTTTCTCTTATTTTTGTGTCAACATTCCTTTTTAACCAACCATTCGCTTGAATTTGTCGTAAAGCCTTCTTTTCAGGTACTTTGGGCCAACGACCAAATGGTAATTACAATCTCAACGTACATGCGATAAGCTTTGCCAATTATGCATAGATTCTCCCTCCTTTGAAACCTTCGGGAATTCCCTGGAGGAGGAAGCTCTTTTATTTCTCACGATACAGGTAGAACCTTCCCGTGTCCACCACTAAAAGTGGTGGTTTAATGCCAGAGTGAATTCCATGACCGATCATATGAACTTAGACAGATGGTAATTCAACATCATGTGGTCCTTTATTTGGTATAGTTATTTTTCCAGCAGTGCAGGTTCAGGTGCAGAACGTCCGGTAGGAATAAAACAGGGAACACCATTTCAGGTATGGGACGGTCTTCTAAAAGACCTTGACTGTGGGACAATTTGGAAACACAAAAGCTTCCAAGGTTCAGATCAGACCAATAAAAAGGATGTGACTGGTTTCAATTCTTGCATGCTGCCTTGTCCCATGAGGGAACGACTATGAATCGCACAGTTATTATGTCACTGCTATTGCTTCTAATCGCAGCCAGGCCAGGGTGGGCCGCGATATACTACATGAGGGCCGATGGTACTGCTACTGATAAGGTAGCAGCAACCGGCCCATGCGGCCAAATAGATGCCACCATGTCGGTAATAACACATAACGCTCAGTCATTTAGTAGTGGTGATATAATCTATTTGTGTGATAATGGTGGAGAATATAAGTCCAGCATTATCGCTCCTTCCAGTGGAACGGATGGCCATCCCATTACCTATACGAACGCTGCAGGTGCTTTGCCCGTTATTGATCTTTCTACAGAAGTATCTAAGAAGGGATGGTTCTCCTTAGGCAAAGGAAAATATCGTAAATCCGCTTATGGCCGCTTACTCTTTGAAGATAATGTTCCGTTAGAAGCAGCCACCACGGCTGCTTTAACCGATGGGAACTGGTACTATAAAATTGGAAGCAAAGTAATACACTATAAGCCTACAAGCGGAACTCCGGCAGATCATCAAATAGAAACATTATGGTTTGACACGCTTCGTTCTACCCGTGGTATTGATCTATCCAATAAAAGCAACATTACCGTTTCCGGGCTTACTTTCAATAGATGCGGCGTTGGTGTATATTTTGGTCAAAAATTGGACTCTCCAGTTTCCTTAATGAAAAATATCACTATACATAATAATAAATTTGAAAGGGTTCATTGGGGAATACTCAGTCAACTTGTCTCAAATGGGATAGAATACAATGTGGAAATCACCGATAATCACTTGAGCTACATTTCGTGCGGAATAAGTGCCTGGACGCACAGCGATGAAACGCCCGGGCATACCCAGCACCATAAGGGATATCGTATAACCGGAAACAAGATATTAAACCTGAATCATATTTCTGCTTCGCTATTGTGGACCCAAGTTTGGAAACCGGGATATCCAGTGGATCATGAAGGCATATCATTCCAGGATATTCAAGATAGCGTTATTTCAAACAATACCATTACGACCCATGTTGTCGATACCAGGGACCGACTACGTGCCATCTATTTCTTTTTAACCTCAGGGGGAAAGACTGCAACTTCCGGCAATTCAGTTTTGCGTAACAATATTTCAGGTGTTTATTGGCCTGCTATCTATATATCCGCTGCATTGGGACATGCAGGTTTTGAAAATAATACGATTGCTTACAACCTGATATACAGTACTTCTTCTAATAGAGATTATGGTTCCTTTAAGATTAATACCTATTCCGGTAGCAATCCTTTAAGCAGCACAAACTATTTTGTTAACAATGTCATTGATAATTATGTTGGAGGGTGGGCGATCGCGAGTACAAGCGGAAACGGCGGCAACGGAACCTGGGTCGTTGGGAATAATATTATTAAATCAAGAGCCAATGTGAAGATCGGGTTAGAATCCGCACCCGGTTTTACCATTAGTCATAATTTATATCCAACTGATGGTCCCTGGTTACTGGGAAATATGGGTTTAACATTTGCCGGATGGCAGTCAATGGGGAACTTTGACAAGATTAGTTCAAGGATTGCTAATCCTCTTTTTGTTTCTTCTTCCGATTTCCATTTACAGTCATCCTCTCCTGCTATAGACGCAGGAATGAATGTTGGAATTTCAATAGACTACGATGGCAATCACGTTCCATCAGGAATAGCACCGGATATGGGTGCCTACGAATATATTCAGGCGGAGTAACGCGATTGAAACTATTGGTAGTGACCAACCTTTATCCCACGCCTAAAAGACCGTTCATTTCTCCTTTTGTAAAAGAACAGGTTGAGGCTATGCGGGAAAATTACCCTGATATGACGATTGACGTCTATGTGATTGAGGGGTGGAGACCCAGATGGGCCTATATCCGCGCAATGCTGCTATTGCCGGCTCTGGTCAAAAAGGGTAGATATGACCTTGTCCATGCTCATTTTGGGCTGACACTGGTTTCCACTCTTTTGGTCTGGGTACCCGTGATTATAACATTTCATGGCTCAGATCTGCTAGTAAATCCGACCAAACACGTGTCTAAATTATTAGCGCCAATGACTTCAAAGGTCATAGTGGTTTCACAGAGACTAAAAGCGTCTCTTGGCTATGGAGAAGTAATTCCCTGCGGTATTGATGTAAAGCGGTTTGAACTGCCATCGCGATTCGAAAATCGACCAAGTCCCAAGATGCCCGCTGAATTAAGAATTTTGTTTCCTGCTGATCCTGGAAGAAAAGTGAAGGACTACAGCCTTTTTCGGTCGGTATGTCGGGAGCTGGAAAGGAGAGGGAACAAGGTAACGGAAGTTCATCTGGTAAACATCAAGCGGGAAAATGTACCAGAATTGTATTGGAATTGCGATGTTATGCTTCTGACCTCCTTATCCGAAGGGTCACCTACTGTTATTAAAGAAGCCATAGCTGCCAAACTCCCATTTGTTTCCGTAGACGTGGGTGATGTAAAGGAATGGGTAGGATCCGTGGAGTTTGGCGTGGTTGTACCGGATAGAGAGCCCAAAACCATTGCGGATGCAGTATCCGCAATTCTTGCTCGAGTTGAATACCGGTCGTCGCTGGATAATAGTGAATGCGTTAATGCCATAGATATTAAGAACCTAACCAAACGGGTTAAGAACATATATGATGAAGTTTTAGAGAAACAGGAATTAAAAGGATGAAATTTAAACCGAAATTGATGATCGTGTTAGGCAGCGGTGGACACACTTCGCAGATGATCAGGGTTACGGAATTGCTATATGATTCCTATGACTTTGAATATGTTGTAAATGACGACGATAACCAGTCTGTAAAGAAAATTAAATTTCCCGGTGACGTTCATGTTATTACGCGGCCAAGGAGGGTATATGACAAATCGGTAATTCGACCGGTTTTTCTAACGATACTTAGTATTCTAAATTCTTTTAGAATAATTATGTGTTCCAAATCACGTGGAATAGTCAGCGCCGGTCCTGGTCTGGCTGTACCTTTATTCTTATTGGCAATCATATTTAGAAAGAAGAGAATATTTATTGAGTCTTGGTCCAGAGTTACGACGCAATCCACGACAGGTAAACTTTGCTACTATCTATCAAATCTTTTTTTTATTCAATGGCCCGAATTAAAGAAAAGTTACCCTAAAGCCATTTATGCTGGAAGGTTAGGATGATTTTCGTAACTGTAGGCACGACTCGTTTTGATGAGCTTGTTGAAGCAATAGACAGGATTGCGCATTGTTTAGACGAAGAAATCATTATTCAGGCTGGAAACCATAAATATGTTCCTAAAAACTGCCAATTTTTCACTTTTGCAAATGATATTCTAAATTACTTGAAGAAAGCCAATATTGTCATTGCACATGGAGGCGCAGGAATCACTTTTGAAGCACTGGATTTGCATAAGAAAATAATTTCAATAATAAATCCCAATGTGCTTGATAGTCATCAATCTGATTTATTAAGGAAGTTGTCCCAAGAAGGTCATTTGATATGGTGCAACGATCTGAATAAATTAAATATTTATATCAAGGAGGCTAGGAAGATAAGGCTAAAGCAGTACGTAAGACCGGAATGCGGAATTGGGAAAATGATTGTAGAGTGGTTAGGGTAAATGAAGTGAAAAAGTTAAAACCTTCCCGGTCAGTTTGGGAAAAGCGCCATCCCCAGCCCCTTAGAGGCCGGGGATGGCGCACGGTCGACCTCTCAGGTATTACTATTTGTTTTTCCCAAAAAATCTAATCCGAAGGAGGGCACAATGACCGCAACAACGAGATTAGCACAAAAACGCCTTACCCTTCTACAGTTGGCTGAAAAACTGGGCAACTTCTCAAAGGCCTGCCTGATGCACAAGGTGTCACGGAGCCAATTTTTCGAGAGCGTATCTCGAAATAAAAATAGAAATGTGCTATATTTTCAAGAATATGTCTATATTTATTTTGAGATGACTATGAAAAAGCTACCGTCAACCATACAACCGTTCTGACCGGGTGCATCGACAAACACCTATTCGTGTTAACCCCAAAGGTGCCACATTATCATGCATTTGATTGTCGGCGTCCCAATTACGCTCACGACCTCACTTCAATCATGTGCCATATCTCAAAGCGGATTACGCCAAAGCGTCGATGCTCTCCTGATACGGTTTCTGATCTCTTAAATATGGTACGCATACTGAAGCATATAATCGCCTAGCTTTTTGGATGCGGAAATGTGAAAGTTCTAAACAGTTAAGCAACAATAATACCAAAAGGTCTGATTCAAATATAGAGAGAGAACTTAAAACTTATGAAAATGGTGGGATGACACTAATGAAGTGGGGTAAAGGGAGATTACTGTTTCGCCACGGTCCGTTAGGCTTAGGCAATACCTGCGGGCATGGTCATGCTGATGCTCTTTCTGTACTTTTCTGCTGGGATGAGGTACCAGTATTGATTGATATTGGAAGTGGCCAATATAACGTAGATCAGGCTATCCGAAATTTCTTCCGATCCACCATCGCTCATAATACTGTCGAGATAGATGGAAAAAATCAGGCTAGAATGCTTGGCCCCTTTATGTGGGAAAAATCATATGAAACAAAATTAGAGGAAGCTAAAGAATCACCTATTTTGTATGCAAAGGCGAGCCACAACGGGTACATGGATGACTTATCTATAACTCACACCAGAGAAGTCGAATGGTTGGCACCAAATCAACTTGAGATTCGTGATTCATTTCCAGGTTCCGATGAACAGCCGATTCGGGGAGCCTTTCATTTAGGTGATTGTCGGAATGTTACACAGGAAAAAAATTCCGTAGAAGCGGATTTTGGGGACTTTATATTTTTACTTTCTTTACCTCCCGAATTTACAGTTAAGGTTTATTATGGCTCAAAATATCCTTTTTTGGGTTGGCGATCAACGATTTATGGGAAATGGAAACCCATTCATTCTATACTTTTTTCCAGCAATCTTCAGAGAGAGTATTCATATAAAATCAATTTCATTATAGCTGAAAAATAGCCAGTAATGCCTGCAGATTATAGATATGTTTCTTGGAAGAACATTTATAAAAATAAACCTTTTTAAAGAAAAAAAATTAGTTAATGCATGGATCTAATTTTACATTCCCAATTACAAACATGATATGAGCAGATTAAGATGAAAACTTTTTTGGTTGCAGGTGCTCGCCCTAATTTTATGAAGATAGCACCAGTATATAGAGAAGCTCTTAAATATGGGCGAGTGGAATGCAAGATTGTCCATACAGGCCAGCATTACGACTATGAAATGTCTCAAGTTTTTTTTGATGACCTGGAGATTCCTGAACCACATTTTTTCCTGAATGCCGGTTCTGGTTCTCATGCAGTTCAAACAGCCAAAATAATGGTGTCCTTTGAGGAACTCTGCATGAAGGAAAGACCCGATTTAGTTATGGTTGTGGGAGATGTAAACTCCACGTTAGCCTGTAGTGTAGTGGCAAAAAAACTCTTAGTCAAGGTTGCACATGTAGAAGCAGGACTGAGGAGTTTTGATCTAACCATGCCTGAAGAGATTAACCGGATGGTGACCGATTCCATATCAGATTATTTTTTTGTGACTGAAGAGAGTGGAATGAAAAATCTTCTGAAAGAAGGAAAGCAGAAGGACAGAATCCATTTTGTCGGAAATGTGATGATCGATAACCTTTTATATCAGGCCAGAAAACTTGAGAGTGATAATGGCAAACGTTTTTCCACATTTAGTCTTAAACAAGAAAGGGAAGACTATATTTTTCTTACCCTCCATCGACCTTCAAATGTAGATTTTGAGGAAACCTTTGATGAGATTGCTATGGCATTGAATCAAATTGCCGATAAAACGCCAATATTATTTCCTGCACACCCGAGAACCCAGAAAATGATGAAAAAATTCAATATCAGACTTTCTAAAAATATTATCCTTCTGCCACCCCTGTGCTTTAAAGAATCATTATTCCTATGGAAGGACGCTACTCTTGTAATGACCGACAGCGGAGGACTGCAAGAGGAAACTACTGCCCTTGGTGTGCCGTGTGTTACCTTGCGGGAGAATACAGAGAGACCGATTACCATTGAAATGGGGACAAATATTCTTGCTGGCACAAAGAAAGAATCGATCCTGAGAGCTTACAGGGCGAGCATTGAAAATAGAAGAAAAAATGTATCTGTGCCTCCAAAATGGGATGGCAGGGTTTCTCAAAGGATCTGGAAAATTATATTGAGTTCAAAATTTTAACAGGGGACTATTAATTGATAGCAGTATCTATCATTAAGCCAGTTAGTTGGGTAAAGCTGTCACTATATGCGCTTTTGTTGTTGGGCATTTATTACTCCTCTTTAACTTGGCTGGTTACAAAGGACTGGGCAAGGGATGCTTATAGTTATGCCTACCTGATTCCATTTGTGGTTCTTTATATTATCTGGGACAAGAGAGGAGATTTAATTTCTCTTCCTTCTGCGCCTTCGTGGAAGGGCTTGATACCACTCACGTTCGGTCTCATTCTCTTTTGGCTGGGAGAACTGGGAGGTGAGTATCTAACACTTTATCTCTCCATCTGGTTTGTCTTGGTAGGGCTTTGCTGGCTGCATCTGGGCTGGCAAAAACTTAATACTATCGCCTTTGCCTTCATCTTTATCTTAACCATGTTTCCCTTCCCCAATTTTATATATACAAAGCTCACACTGAAGCTCAGGTTGATTTCTTCTCAACTTGGTGTGGCTATGATAAATCTTTACGGGATGCCAGTTCACCGGGAGGGAAACATAATAGACCTTGGGTTTACACAGTTACAGGTTGTCGAGGCTTGCAGCGGGTTGCACTCTCTGATTTCTCTTATTGTTTTGGGTCTTTTTTTAGTCTACTTCTTCCGGGCACATTTTTGGAAACGGGCTGTTCTATTAGGCTCTACAGTGCCTCTGGCCATTCTTACCAACAGCCTACGCATTACCTTAACCAGCATCCTTTATGAGATTTGGGGTGCGAAGGTAGCTGAAGGATTCTTTCACGGATTCTCCGGTTGGCTGATATTCATGTTCTGCATTCCTGTCCTTTTGCTCGAGATGTGGTTTTTAAGCAAATTACCCCCATACTCATCTGGTCTATCATCAGATAGATACCATTATAACTCAACATCGTCTAAAAGCGATGTGGCCCAGAAAGATCAGAAAAGATCGGACGGAAAAGGTGTCCCTCAGCCGTTCTTTATCGTTGCCATGATCCTCTTGGGGTCAACACTCGCTCTTTCTCAGTGCATCGAGTTTCGAGAAAAGATTCCCATTAAGAAGCGACTAGATCAGTTTCCATTGGAAGTGGGCGAGTGGTCAGGCGTTCGGAAGCGCATGGAACAGATGTTTATTGATGCACTGGATTTGAGCGATTACGTAGTTATCGATTATAAAAACGGACTTGGCAAGGATGTGGGCTTTTATATAGCCTATTACGAGAGCCAGAGAAAAGGGGAATCAATCCACTCTCCGGCTACATGCCTTCCAGGAAGCGGCTGGGATTTCAAGCAAGCTCAAACGGTTACTATAGCCCTTTCAAAGGGTGACGGCGTTTCAATGGATGTGAACAGGGCATTTATGCAGAAAGGTGGGGAAAAACAACTTGCCTATTACTGGTTTCTTCAGCGAGGGCGGGTGTTGACGAATGCCTACCAACTGAAGTTTTTTAATTTCTGGGATTCCATGACAAAGCAAAGGACAGACGGTGCATTGGTGCGTTTAATCACGCCAGTCTATGAATCTGAGGAATTAAACGATGCAGCGATGAGACTCCAGGCTTTTACACGTGAGATTATGCCTGTCCTGGAGGAATATATCCCCGGGAGGGATCTATGATAGTTTTCTTGAGATCCAAGCAAAACATGTAAAGAAATTATAAGCCTAAATAGAAACCAACTTTCTTTTTATTATCACGTGCAAAGTAAGGCATAATATGATATATTTTTTATTATAGTATAGAGTTATTGATATTAAAAATTGCCTGTCTAATGCATAATTTAGGCCTCGATTATTGGTTTAATTTTTAAGAAAGAGACGCTACCATGAAAAAAAACTTAAAAATTATATCATATTTGAGGATCGCATTGATCTCACCTGCCTTAATCCTGTCCTTCCTATCGTCAAGCTATGCTATAGATATTACTCTCCAATGGGATGTCAATACCGCGCCCAATCTTCATCATTATATTATCTACTGGGGAACAGACTTTGATCCTCCTTATGGCTATAACAGTGAGGATAAGGGTGATTTTATCGATAAGAACACAACGACGTACACTGTTACCGGCCTTTCTGAAGGTAAAACATATTATTTCGCAGCTAAGGCATTTAATACTGCGGGAATCAAAAGCAATTATTCCAATATAGTGAGTACTGATGATCCTTATGGAGTAGTTACTGAAGAAGGAGCTCCACCTGGTGTTTCGGGGCTGGCGGCGGAGGCTGTTTTATCGCTACGGCTGCCTATGGCTCGAAAATGGATAAGCATGTAAAAATCCTTACAGAATTTAAAGACAAGCGCCTTGTAACCAATCCTATCGGGCACAGTATTGTAGATGCTTATTATACGTTGTCTCCACCTGTTGTGAGCTATTTACATAAACATCCATCTGCACGAGCTATTGTGAGATATGCTTTGATACCGATAACCGGTATGGCTTACCTATCACTCTCTATCAATCCGTCAGTGTTATTATTTGCTTTTGCCTTACTGCTTCTCATCATTATATACTTTACAAGATACTTTGTACGATCACGCATCAATATTTCTTAATAAACATATTTACCGCTAACATCTCTATATCTTAAATAGTAACTAATATTTACCGATTTCCGCTCAAACCCCAAGTTAAATAAAAGTTAAAAGGCATTTAACCCCGGTACGATATTTAATACCTACAGGGCGGGGTAAACACTTTTCTGTGACTTTGATGTCTTGGCATGATAATGTTTTTATATGAATTCTGAGCTTTGGCTGCAAAGAGAACAAGATAAATGTCTAAAGGTGAAGGGGGTGAACCAAGTGCATAACATGTTAAAAGAGATGGATAAAGTTGAACTTATCAACCTGGAACGTCTGGCGTATATATTAAAAGGGCTCAGTGCTGAAGAGCTTGAGACCTTAGAGATCCTTTTAGATAAGGAGTTATTTGAATCTATCCGCCAATCCCTCAGGGAATTGGATGACGGGAAAAGGATCCCAATCGATGAATGGTAGAAGATACCAAGTATTCATTGCTCCTTCTGCCCACAGGCGGTATAAGAAGTTTGATTCAGATTTGCAGCAGAAAATTAAAAGAGAAGTAGAAAAACTCACCAAAGATCCCCATATTTATAGAGAACTCAAAGGGCCTTTAAAAGGTATTAGGTCATATCATTTCGAACATCGCAAGACACAATATAGGATTGCATATCGAATCCTTGAAAGAAAAAAAGAGGTAGAGATTGTCCTAGTTAAATCCAGAGAGGCTTTCTACCAGATCCTGAGGCGAATTGTAAGATTATGAAATGAATTGGGGCAGGCCCCAGTTAAATACACTTCGCTCCTTTTCTACGAAAAATTTAACCCCGATGGAATATCAACTACAAGTTCCCCAGTTGAATAAGGAAAGGCATTCAACGGGGCAAGCATTCCATTGGTCCTCGATAACGGGACCTACGCTTCGCTTCGGTCCCGATATCGGGATCTACGCTTCGCTTCGACAGGCGGGGCGAGCCCCAGTGCAATAGAAAGCTAAAAGTATTGCACCTCAATGAAATAACTTTCAGATTTCACCCCGATGGAATAATTACAAAAGAGATTCCATTGGGCAGGTTGGGCAGGCGGGGCAGGCAGGCAAGAAAGAAGTGAAAAGGGATAAATTCAAGGTACAAGGATAGGAATAATTTTAGCAATGATATCAAGAAACTCTTTTGGCGTGATAATATGGATATTCCGGAATTTTTTAAAAGAAAAATGCTTTATGTTGCCTGTTATAAAATAATCAGCCTGTGCTTCTAAAGCACATTCCAAAAATTTATTGTCTTCAGGATCTCTTTTGATAATATCTACTGAGACGCTTGGCTTAACCAATTTTGCGTCCTTTTTAATCTTTAATAACAGCCTTCTTGTTTTTTCCTGATTCAAGCTTTTAAATTTACCGCGGCCTAACACTTCCTGATATTCGTTAAAAATGTCTTCGCTTAAACACAAAATGAAACTTTTATTCAAAATCATGTTAATTATTAAATCAGGCAGGCTGTCTGGTTTAAGCAAGGCGGAAACCACAATATTGGTATCTACAACAAGTTTAAACATAATCGTAAAAAGAGAACTTATTTTTTCTTAGATTTTCGGTAATTTTCAATTTCAGAGTCAATTTCACTGGTTGTCATTTTATCCAATCCAGCCTGTTTCGCGCTTAGTTGGACTTCCACCAATAACTTGTCTTTCTTAATAATGTTTTTTAAATAATCTTCTATTCCCATTATTATTACTTTTGGCTTTCCACGCCGGCTGACCAGGTATCTAATGCTTTCTGCTTCAGCTTTTTCTATTAACTCTCCAAAGCGGGTGCGGGCGGAAAGTGCGTCTATCAGGGTAGTCGTATTTTTATTTCCCATTGTTTGAGTCCTCTTGCAAGCTCATTAGTTAATTAAGTATTTCAGTTTTATTATAGTGTAATGATTTGATTTGTCAAGTTTTTGAAAATTTTGAAAATTTTGTCTGAGTTTGGGGATGTTATTGACCCCGGTTAAATAAAATCAATGACAATTTAACTGGGCAGGCTATATTGAATAACTCTAGAAGTGGGAAAGCCTGATAGGCATTGTTGAGAAGGGCAAAGGGCAAAAGGTAAGAGGTAAGAGGTAAGAGTTCTAGTTCAATTGTCTACTGGTAAGCAGAATCATGATCGGGATGTAATGAAAGGATGCGCAGCCATAAGCCGTCACGGTACGCTACTCCCCGAAATCCGCCACCAATTCGAAAACTGTAAAGCTTTTCGCCACCTGGGCCTTTCTTGGATAATATGGCCTCCCATTTTAGGCCATGGTCAATATATACTTGTTGCCATGTCATATTGGCCAATTTTCGCAGAGTATTGAGGATGTTGCGCTGCTTGGTTTTGGCCAGTTTGAAAAGCTGCCGCTGAAAGACCGGGTTGTTTAAATCCAAAAGCACGAGCTGATGGCCTTTCTGGTTCATTTTTTGGCCTTTGCTTCCAATTCCTCAAAGTTAGTGTCTTCGGGCGGATTTTCCTCTGCCCAGGTAATAGCTTCGTCAAGTTCGGTCAGAACATCTTGCCTGTACAGCCACTTTTCATTATCGGGAATGAATCGACCAAGTTTAACGATCCAAACTCCCGCTTCTATCTCATCCAACATTACGTTTTGGCCTGCGAATTTTTTTCCTAGTGAGATCTGGCCGCTACTGCCAACTGTTTTTATAATGCCCATAGTTCCTCCAAAAATAATTGTTACAATATTAAGATAGCATGAATACATGATAAGTCAAGGTTAAAATAGGGAGTTAAGGGACGTTGCTGCATAACTGCGTTATTTAACACTTGTACCTGTCATACCAATGAAGTAGCTCGTGAAAATGGTTACGTCCATAAACATATAAATAACTCAGAAGGCTGAATAACTGTTTTGCCCTCCGAGTTTTAGAGGTATTAAGAGCCTGAGCCATATACCTTTATTGCTAATTAGCCGGAATACTCGCGGAATACTACACATATCAGCTTCAGCTTCCCCATCTTACAAACATCTCCTTTACCGTTTAAATATTTCTCGCTTACCTGTCGAGAGCCCCTCGGCCGTGAGCCCTTCGGCTGTGAGCGACTCGACTTGAGCCGTTCGGCCCTGAGCCTGTCGAGAGCCTCCAGGTCGAACGACTCACAGCCGAAGGGCTCGTCGACAAGTCTCAGGGTCGAGCGGCTCGGAGCCGAATGGCCTCCAGGTCGAATGAGATACATGACTATATTTGCGAATCGAAGCACTTAGTATCGATATTTGGATAATTTGTCAAATAGTCAAGTCGATCTAATCGCCAGATCGAATGAAAGAGATTTACAATGAAGGTAAATATTGTCATAATGTATTTTAAGATCAACTGATGGTGAGTCAATATAATAGTCATTTGGTATTTCGGCTCAATGCAAGAATGGGAGGTGTAAGATATTAACAATTGAAGGAATCTATGATGATCAAAAGATACAATCTTTGAAACCAATCCCCTTCAAGACAAAGAAGAAGATTGTAATTACTTTCTTGAACGAAGCAGCTGAAGGCTTGGAACCTGATTTGGCTGCTGACGCAATTAAGGCACTTAGAGGCTGTGACAAAGATTCTTCTTTGACCAAATCTTTACTGGAATCCAGGAGAGAGGATGTAGATTTTGAAGAAGCAAGATGGCAAAAGTAGAAATTACGTGCTGGACAGTGCTGCTTTTTGGCGATGTTTGAAGATGAAGCAGGTGCTGACACTATCCAGGATCTGCTTGAACGAGCAAATATGAGCGAAATTCATGTCTTTGTATCCTTTGTGACTTTCACTGAAATATTTTTCATCACGCTTCGGGAGAAGGGAGAGGAAGAAGCTCAGAAAAGAATAAAGCTAATGGTTGCCCTCGCGACGACTAGTATAGAATCATCAAAAGAACTCAGCTTGATATCAGGGAGGTTGAAGGCAGCCTATAGGTTATCATTTGCCGATGCCTGGATTGCTGCAACCGCGATATTCTACGATGCTACCCTGGTTCATAAAGACCCTGAATTAGAACAGCTGCAAGATAAATTCAAAGTCTTAAGATTACCTTATAAAGAGAAAGGATGATGTTTCTGAGGGTGAGTAGTGAAATTGCTGAATAGTCAAATAGCTTAGATGAGGGCTAAATTCAGGTAGGGAGGATCGGCAGGAGCATCATGAGCTCAGAAGAAAAAAACAATGATTTTCGAGATTTAGAAGTTTGGAAAAGATGCCGTGACATGGGAAAAAGGATTGGGGTCGGGCCATGCGAACTGATTGATATTAATTGAAATGATATTAAAAAACGTGCGGATATTGGGTCTATATTGTCCCTTTTAAGGGCGAAAAGCGAGATATAAAGAGCAGGTAATGGCCAGAGCCAGAAGGCACTACATCCCAGGACAGATTTGGCACACCCCAGTTAAATACGCTTCGCCATGGTTAAATCCGCCATAATTCCGGCGGACAAGTCCGCTACGCCCCAGTTAAATGCGCGTCGCTCCTCACTATCGTGAATTAAACGGGGTAAACTGTGATTGCCATCAATTTAACTTGGCAGGCTGTCACTATCGTGCCCCAGTTGAACGGTCTTCGAGTTCAACGGGGTAAAAATTTCAGGGAGTAAACCCCAGTTAAATGGGACTCTATCGAAGCCCCGTCATAACGTGATAAGCTGGGCGTGAGAAAAGATATCTCACACCCCAGTACGATCTTCCGGACCTACCCCAGTTAAATAAAAGTTAAAAGTCATTTAACGGGGCGGGCGGCATAGACCCCAGTTAAATAGAAATAAAAAAACCCCAGTGAAATAGAAATAAAAAGACATTTAACGGGGTGAACATTTGGAAGTGCTACTGGCATACCTTGGATGTTAATTCAAAATAACGAAATGCTGATATGAAAGAATTAGCAGAGATAATTCGTAAGGGCGAAGATTCGCTAACTTAATTCAAATTGCGCTTCGAGAGTGTCGAATGAGAGTAGAAGTGGGAAAGAAAAAATGTCCTCACCTTGAATGGGTAACCTTAATGCTTACAATTCGAGTATCCAATTTTCACATTTAAGGTTTGGGATTCTCGAAAATTCTTTGATGTTGTTTGAAATAATCGTTAGATCCAGACTCAAAGCATGGGCGGCTATTAGCATATCAAAAGGGCCAATTGTTTTGCCTTTGGATTCCAGTGATGCCCTTATTTCCCCATAGCATGTAACCAATTTTTTGCCGTGAAAGGGAAGAATCGTTAGAGGCAGCAGGAATTCATCGAGAGCATCTTGATTTGTATTTTTATTTTTACTTTTCTCAATTCCATACTGCAACTCTGCGTGTGTTATTGAAGAGATCCCAAATTCATAAACGGGATATTGTTCAAATTTTCTCAACACTTTCTCTGACTTTTCATTTATGATGTATATGCAAATATTTGTGTCCAGAAGGTATTTCATTTGAACATTGGCTCTCGTTTCTGATCCTCTCCTGGTTGATTTCGCTCGATTTTGAAATCTTTCGCAAAATGGTTCAGACTGTCAAAAAGAGGAGCCCATGACTTATTTTTAGGTAACAAAACAATTGCTTCGCCTTGTTTTTCAATATACACTTCTTCGCCGATCATTCTAAATTCCTTTGGCAATCTGACAGCTTGGCTTTGCCCATTTTTAAACAATTTTGCTGTTTTCATTGTTACCCTCCACTTTAAATATATATTATTAGTATATACTGATAATGGTTTTTGTCAAGCGGAAAAAAAGTTCAAAGTACGCCGTGAGAGGCATCCATAAATAATAACTAAATGCAGAAAAGCGCGTATTCCAGCTCCGGAATTTATGAAAATCAGGGACGTAGGTAACTTTGTTACCTTATGTACTAAGAAGATGTGGGCCTTTTGAGGATATCGTGGGTGCCAATATTTCTAAATATGAGTGCCCCATCTTCGGCAACATGGAAGGTCCATCGATAGTGGATAGTAAGGCGGGCCTTCCAGATATCGGGATTTTTTACTTCTTCCATCTTTCTTGAGAGGAAAGAGGTATGGTAAGGATTATTGAGAAAAAGAGGCAATTTCTTATCGAAAAGATTGGCAATGCGTCTTGGAAGCCCAGCATAGGCGTGCTCAAATCTGGGAGAAAACCGATATTGTCTCACGTAGTTTTACCTTTTTATTTATCTCTTATCTGGCTGCGTCTGCGATGGAGATAATTGATGCCTTCCTCAGCAGACTTAAAGGAAGGGGAAAGGTTACCAGCTACAACGTCCTTTTGAACTTCCTGTTCAGCCTTTTGCCATTCCGGGGTCCAGAACCAGGCTTGACTTTG
>DATKWM010000009.1:0-64736 GCA_035529575.1 Desulfatiglandales bacterium | reverse complement strand
TTTGACATTTTTCTCATGATCATTTAAATTGCTAATCCTTGGCTACGATTCATTCTTTTGTAACTCATTTATGTGGAGTAGCGTAATGAAGAGATATATTGTTATCCTCATGATGTGTTGTCTCTTTACCATGCCCGCCTTTTCTACAGCCCATGCACAAAAAATAGTTCAGGCTCAGGGAACTTCGTCGGTTCAGAAGGATTTTGTTGCTATTGCAAGGGATAGAGCGATTGCAGATGCCCAGAGGCTCGCTGTTGAGCAGGCAGTTGGCGTAATGATTAGTAATGAGACGCTGGTGGAAAATTATCAAGTGATATCTGATAAGATCCTGCAACAATCAAAGGGATATATTCAATCCTATGAGGTACTTTCCGATCAAAGGCAAGGGGATGTCTATAAAGTGACCATTCAGGCGGTCGTGAGTACAGGTCAGATTAGAAATGACCTTGAGGCCATTCACCTGATTATTGCAAGAAAATCGAAACCTCGCTTGATGATTCTCTTTGACGGAAGAGACCAGGAGGATTTTATCGCTGAAGCTGGTATGACAAAATATTTTTTATCAAAGGGCTTTAAATTAGTTGATTCAGAGACTGTCAGAAAAAATTTAGAACATGACCGTCTTACGAGCCTGGCTCGTGATCCACAGGGTGCAGCTCAGGTCGGGCAGCGTTTTGGAGCTGAGGTGATACTTTTATGTAGCGTGGAAACCAGCAGCAATCCGTTTAGGGTTGGTGATGTTGAAATGTATTCCAATCGTGCGACGATATCTGCGAAGGTAGTCAATGTTGACACAGGTGCAATTATTACCACTGGAAGCGAGACAAAACGACTACCTGGTATTCAAGGCTTAATTCAACCCACTACAGAACAGGGCGCTGAGTTGCTGGCCGGCACATTAATGAATGATATTTTAAACCGATGGTCATCTGAGTTAACGAATACGGTTGAGGTAAAACTTTTTGCCTCACAATTTCACTCTTTTGATGAGTTAAGCTCATTTAAAACGTTTCTGGCGAATGAAGTCCGGGGAATAAAGGACATACGGCTGAGATCATATGCCCAGGGAAGGGCAGAGATGGAGTTAGATTTTCAGGGTGATACACAGTCGTTAGCCAATGACTTAGAAGGACGAAATGTAGGTGACAGGTCCATTACAATATCTGAAATAAGCCAGAACAGGCTGGAGATTGGGCTTTCACCATAATCATGGCGTTTCTCAGGGTGCGAAAAAACCAATCACGTGTGTAATCTATTCCTATTTACTGGTTTATATATACGAGGTGATCTGTTTAAAGAGAGGGGAGTATGAAAAGAAAAGACGTGCTTCTGGCAGTGTGTATATCCTTCGTTTTTATGTTCGGATGTATTGCAGGTCAACAAAATTTTAAAACAGGCCAAGAGTTAAGTGAAAAGGGACGCTGGGGTGATGCGATAGGATTTTATGAGAAGGCAGTTAAAGAAAATCCGCAAAGCAAGGAATATGCGCAGTCTTTAGCCAAGGCTAAAAAGGAATTGGCGCTTGTTCATTACAGAAAGACGAAAAAACTATTGGCAGATAACCCGGATCCTACCTTTCCAGAACTGGATAGGATTGTGAAGGAGGCAGAGCGTGCCCACAGTTTAGATCCACAGAATAGCGCAATAAACACTCTGTTTAGTGATCTTGTCAAAAGAAAAGATGATCTTTTAGGCACTGTCAAATCCCTGTATACTCAAGCTGATGCTGATTTGGCTCATAAAGAATGGATGGGTGCAACAGAAAAACTAAAAAGAATAAAAAAATTATTTCCAGGATACGAAGAAACACAGGATAAACTGGCCACAGCAGAAAAAAATGCTGCGCAAATATTTTATAAACAAGGGATAGAATTCAGCAAAAAAGAGGACTGGGGGATGGCGGTAAGTGCCTTCAAAGCGGTTATTGAAATCGATCCGAATTATTACGATATACAGCAGCTTTTTAAAACCGCTCAGGCCAATGATAGTATCGATTATTTCATCAAAAAGGTAGAGGAAGCAATAGGGGCAAGGGACTGGGATAGAGCGATCTTTCTTCATAAAAAGGCGCTGGAATACGAGCCAGATAATGAACAGCTTCTAAAAAGGATTGACGCATTAAAACGCAAAGGTGGTCAGGCCCATTTTGATAACGCAATGAAATTGTCTTCCCAGAGAAAGCTGAAAAGAGCGGCTGAGGAATTGTATGTATCGTTACAATATTCTCCTTCTCTTGTTGAGAGCCGTTTTTATAAAGATTTTATTCACAGCCTCTGCCAGAAACTTGATCAAAGAAGTGATGTGTATATAGAACTAAAAAAGTGGGGCAATGCAATTGTATGGCTGAAGCAACTGGACAGCATTAATCCTGACTATAAGGGAGTTTTTCATAAATTACAGCTGGTAGAGGATAAGATTAAAAATAGGATCAGGAAATCTATTGCGGTCTTTGACTTTTCGTATCCGATTGATAATAAGGATGCCGGCAGGATAATTGCCAGCAAGCTCGTCACCTTTTTATCCAAAAATGCAAGTGGGGATTTGAAGATTATTGAGCGGGAAAACCTGCAATCTATCTTAAAAGAGATGCAGTTAGGTCAGACCGGGCTGGTTGATATAGATACCGCAAAAAGAGTAGGCAAGATGAGAGGGATAGATACGTTTATCTTGGGGGATGTGTTGCATTTCTCATCTAAAAGTAAAAATTATCCAAGTACTAACACCGTCAGGGTTCAGATAGATACCCGGACAGAGAGTAATCCGGACTTTGAGAGATGGCGGATTGTGCATACCAATCCTACTGAGGAGGAGATGAAAACCGCTCCACCCATGAAAATAGAAAAACCAGTGTATAAGCTTTTCACCTATGAGACTGGGATCACTAAGATAATGAGTTTTGTAGAGATCGCCTATAAATTAGTCGAGACTATGACGGGAGAGAACATTTTTGCCGATACTGTTTCCGGTAAACTTGGAAAAGAGGATGGCTATCATCATGGACTTCCTGCAGCAAATATCAAAGAAGATCCCTTAGAACTTCCCGCAGAGGTGGAGGTATTAGATACGCTGACGAACCAAAAGGTCTCAGAGGTTGCTTTAAGTATTTTAAAACACTTCCAGAGCCTGGAGTTAGGCTATTTCAATGAGGGAGAAAAACAATTAAAAAGGCGTAGATACGAAGATGCCATAGAGGGGTATACCGATGCTATCTATGATGAACGCCTTAAGGGTATCGCAAGTCCAATATCTAAAAAATCCGCTGAGATGATTGCCACACTGACTCAGGATATGTAGTGAGTGGATAGTAATTCATGTGCACTTAATCTGTGTAGACGAGGTGATGAAAAAAAAATCATTTCCCTATCTTTTTTGGATTTCACTGCTTATTATACTCGCCCTTTATCCAAAGCCAGCGTATCCTCATAAGGCAAAAATTGCTGTTTTTAACTTTAATGTCCTCAATTTAGATGCCCGGGGATATGATGCGACTGTTACGAATACACTTATCAACTTTTTACAAAGGACTTCATCTCTCAACATCCTTAATCGGAAAGAATTAGAGGGCTTTTTATACCTTAATGATCTTCAGCAAAATTGCGATCTTTCTAATGTCGTTACTATTGGAAACAGGCTTGGTCTGGATATGATTGTTGTAGGTACTGTCAAAAAGAATGGTCCTGTAATCGAAATTTCTTGTAAGGTTGCCAAAATAACAGAGAGATCCTTTATATATATCAGAAAGGTGAGATCGTTTGGAGATTCAGGCTTACAGGAGGAAATCAGGCGGCTCAGCAGTAACATAGCAAAGATTATTCCCATAAAAATGGGTGATGCAATAAAAGCATCCTCAACAAAAGGCAGGTTAGCACATCCAGTGAAAATAGTCTCGAGGCCTGGGAGTTCAAAAATAGGTCTTTACTGGGAAGGTGCTCCTGATTCAAAATCTCAAGGCTACAAAATATTCCGCAGTCAATCAGAAGAAGGCCCATTTGTAAAAATAGCACAGGTAACGAAAAGCAACTATGTTGATGAGTGCTTAGAGAAAAACACCGCATACTATTATAGAATTAAGGCATTCGATACAAAAGGCAAAGAGAGTGATTTCTCCGCAACGATCCGCGCTGAAACAGCACTAACTCCAAATCCTCCTATTATTCTCAACGCCGAGTCTCACGTAAAGAGTATCAAGATACTATGGTCACCGAATCCAACCAAGAGCCCTGATCCACACAAATTAATGGGATACAAGGTATATAGGGCAAATACAGAAGAGGGCCCTTATGCGGAGATAGCTAATCTGACGGAAAAAGATTTAGGCGGGGGGATTGATACCGCTGCCGATATAGAGTATCTGGATAGAAATCTGGCTGATGGAGAGCAATATTGTTTCAAAGTAAGCACCTACAATGAAAAAAACCTGGAAAGTGACCTCTCAAGTGGTATGAAAGGCAGTTGCCTGCCTGTAGTCAACGGGGTTGTGGCCACAGGAGATATGATACGACAGCTCGAACTGAGGTGGACACCAACTCTCTCAGGGCATGTTAAAGGCTATGTTATTTACAGGAGTATGTCACCAGAGCAAGGATTTATAAAAATAACAACAATTATTGGTCGTGAGACTGATAGTTTTATCGATACCGAAGGCCTGGAAGATAAAACAACATATTACTACAGGGTTTCTCTTTTTGAAGATAATGAAAGAGAGGGGTCCATGTCACATGTGGTGTCAGCTACAACCAAGGGACGACCTCCCACACCAAGGAGGCTGAACGCAAAAAGCGGGTTGGCCAGAATGGTAAAACTTCTGTGGAATATGTGCGCCGAGGAGGAGGTCAAAGGGTATAAATTGTATCGCTCAACCGCAAGGGAAGGGGAATATATCTCGATTAAAACGATAGATAATCAAAATAAGAACAATTACCATGATAAGGGAACCAATGGTACACTATTTTCTGCATTCAGTGGAGGTGGTTTCTTAAAGGACAACACCACCTATTATTATAAGGTGACATCCTATAACAAGGTAGACATTGAAAGTAAGCCATCAGACATAATTTCTGCAACCACCAAACCGCGGCCTGTCAGACCTTCTGGATTTGGAGGGGAAAGCCTTCATGTGAAAAAAATACCTCTTTTCTGGCATCCAAATCCAGAGGATGATATCGCAAAATACCATATCTTCAGGAGTTCAGGTGATGAAAAAGATTTTTCTGAAATAGCCTCTGTTGAGGGGGGAACTTCGTATGTGGATAAGCGGCTTCAGGATGGGTGGGAATATCGATATAAAATGACAGCCGAGGATAAAGATAGCCTCATAAGTGATTTTTCAGATACAAGAACCATCAAAACAAAACCGAAACCAGGGGCACCTACAGGGCTTACTGCAAGAGTTGAACAAGGAAAGACGGCCCTTACCTGGTCGAATAACACTGAGTCAGATATTACATCATACAATGTTTTTGAAAAAGGATTTTTAGGTCCACGAAAGGTAGACACCGTGAAAGAGCCGCAATGTAGTGTAGTTTCTCCTAAACCAGGAAAGAGTAGGGATTACACCGTAACAGCAGTTGATAAGGATGGCTTAGAAAGTAAGCCAAGTCAGCCCGTCACTGTAGTTGGAAAATAAACTCGCAGGTTTTGGACTTAGGGCCTTTGCCCCAATTGGAATATTGGAGTTATGGAATGATGGAGCTGTGGGTGAATTTTTTTTCTTCACGTTGTTCAGGACAAGAGTATAAATGAAGGAGGGGAGTAAAAACTTATTTCGTTTATACTATCTATTCCTCCAGTACTCCAACGCTCCAAGATGGGTATAAATGTCAATTAAAGTACGATAACTAAAATCGACAATGATTTTCCCGCTTACAGCAGGATAAATTTTCTGATATATTTCATTATATGAAATTGTTACACCAAAATGTTAAAGCTGTTTATTACTGGGAGTTTCAACGTAGGGGATTTTCAGTACATGTTGCTTCTTCACAGAGAGGCGCAGTCATGGTAAAATTAGATTTTGCCAGGGGGAATAGTTTTATGGCTGAGCTCATCTCCTCTGCGCCGAACGCTGAATTAATTGAAGATCGTACACATAATGAAGGCCTCATAGGAATTATTGAGGCCTATCTTAAAGGAAATAATCCAGCAATTAATGTACCGTGGGACATCAATGTGACCCCCTTTAGGTATAATGTTTACAGGAGTGCATGCACAATACCCTATGGTGAAACAAAAACATATAAAGATGTTGCATTCATGGCAGGTACCCCAAAGGGGGCACGGGCTGTTGGACAGGCATTAAAGAAAAACCCCCTTGTCATTCTTATCCCGTGCCATAGGGTAGTTGCGGTGAATGGCTTAGGTGGTTTTAATTCAGGAATTGATATGAAACGATATTTACTCGACCTTGAGCAGGGTGAAAAAAAAGAGTGTAGGGAGAATTAATTATGCAACCTGAAACAGCGTATATCTTTCCTGGTCAGGGATCTCAATATTTAGGAATGGGACATGAGTTCTATGATAATTTCGAGATTGCTGCCTTTGTCTTTTACAGGGCAAACAGGTTACTGAATAGGGAGTTTGAAAAGATAATATTCGGCAAAATACCTGACAAATTTCGTGATAGAGTCAGTCATATCGATGAGCTTGGTATTAAAAGAGGGCTTAAAACCCATTTAGATAAACAGGTTCAGATTGCGACCTACATTTCCTCGTGGGCAGCCTTTTCAACCTTTCGAGAAAGATTGGTGGAAGAGAAACTAAGCCTCAAGCCGGCAGTCATGGCTGGACATAGTTTTGGTGAATATGCTGCGCTTACCGCAGCAGGGGGTATGAATTACGATACTGGCCTGCACCTGGTTAATGAACGCGAACGTATTATGACCTCGTGTGCCAAAGATATTGATGGTGGACTGGTAGCCATCATAAATAAGGATAGGGACATTACTCAGGAGGATGTTCGAAATATTACATACTACGCAGGAAGAGAAATCCTGCACATAGCCCTTTATAACTCACCCAAACAGAATGTCTTTGGGGGTAGAACTAAAAACATCGGTGCAGCAAAACAGTTGCTCAAGGAATCAGAGTTCAGAGCGATAGATTTGCCGGTCTTGGGTCCATGGCATACACCGCTTATGGTTGCTGCTAGTGAGAATTTTAAAAAGTATATCGAAGAAAAAGAGTTTTCTTTTAAAAGGGCTGTAATACCTATTATTGCAAATACCTTGACAGATGATAACATTGATCCAAAGATCATCACTCATCCAGATGAGATCAAAGAAGAGCTTATATATCAGCTGGATCATCCGGTTTTATGGGCTCAGACCATTAAAAAAATCGTTGAAGAATATAAGATAACACGAATCATTATCTTTGGCCCGGGCAAGATAACACAAAAGATAATAAATGATGAGTATCCTGATGTAAAAGTGTGTCGAATAGAGGATATAGACACATTAGAAGAAACGATGTATGAGATAAAATATCCTGGGAGAAAAAAGGAAGAGCCCTCTGAGGATACACAACCTTTGGATGAATAAATCAACAAGGGTTTTTTTACAGCCTGACTACTTGTGAGGAATCTCGCTTACCCCACTTTCTTGTAGAAAAGCTGCTCAAGGGCAATTTCGTAGTCCCGCGATCCTCTAATAAGGGATTTATTACGGGAGAGCTGTTTCACTATTTCTTCTTCAGTCCTTTCAAATTTTTCATTCACCTGATTGATAATACCGTCTATTAACGTATAAATTTCAAGGTCAGTTCCATACACGTCTATTACATTGGGATCATTGATTATTACTTCCAGAATATATTGCGTTAAATACAGGACATATGGATTTGGACGAGGGACAAGGGTTCGTATAGGTGCAGTGAAATATTTAAAGTCAAACTCACTACTTTTATATGCCTTGTTAAGGCCCTGCATGATGAGATCAGAAATCGCTTGAGAATTTTCTGTCTCAATTATCTTGTTGAGGAGTAGAGCCTGGGAAAGCTTGCTGTGAATTTCTGACAGCTTAAATTTAAAAAATCGATCTCTCCGAAAGGATTCCCTTTTTTCCTTTTTTTCTAATCGATTTATTAATCTGTCCTGTATCCTTCCACTATATCTATATTTCATCTTTTTTTTATTACTGCGTAATGCCTTTCTTAAAAAAGGTTATGGTATGGTATTTTGGTTACTCCAGGGCTCATGTGTCTGTAGGAGGTGCTTTTTTGGATACCTCTTTTGACGCATTTTTGGTGTCATCTTTGTTCGGTTTCTTTTCTTTATCTTCTTTTTTTGCTTGTTTATTTTTAGATGCCCCTGATGCGTAATCAGTTACATACCAACCTGACCCTTTGAGGTGAAAGGTATTTTGTGAAATAATCTTTTTCACCGATTCACCGCATATCTCACATTCCCCTAAAGGTGAATCAAAGAATTTTTGCCACAGCTCAGTTATGTGGCCACATTTACTACATTTATATTCATAGATGGGCATTATTTATTCTCCATGTGTCATACTCATACACCATACAGCTATCAATATTCATTTTATCAGGGTTATAAGAACCCAGAATATATGAGAGGCTTGGTAACGATAATTGTTTTAGGATTTCAAACGTTGTGTTATTTACGATTTTTTCCTCTTCTACCCTGCTATTCTCCTCCTGAGTATCGAATCTCACATGAAATTTACAGAACCGTACAATATGCACCAACTCATGGGTGAGTATATACGCCAAAAGGGGGAGAAGTTTAATGTTACTGTCCCTTTGAAGGGCTTGTAAAATGTGGTGATCCTGCAAATAAATAAGGTAAAATTCACGTCGTTTATTGAGCGGTTCTATTTCTGCTTTGCCGTCTGAGCTATGTTTCTTCAATAGGGCAAAGACATTATCTTTAATTTCTTCGCCGAATAAAGAAGAAAGAGTTCTTATATCAAAGCGATTCCTTTTCCAGTGTAATAGCGATAATTTAAAATAGTTGCTCGTCATATCTTCAGCAATATCTAAGGCGTCCCCAACAACACTCAACTGATTTTTATTAAAATATTGCAGGGTCATAATACCTATAAAATAAATCGAAAAATGAATATGTCAATACTGTTTATAGAATCAATATGGTGGCGGTGCAGGGACTCGAACCCCGGACACTACGGATATGAGCCGTATGCTCTAACCACCTGAGCTACACCGCCATGGTTGTTTATTATTGATAAAAATCCTTTTTTGTCAATCAAATAATACTGGTTGATCCTTCTGGTATGAGTCATCAATGATTGACAATAGCAGGAAGATACATTAAAGAAGGAGAAAAATACTAAACCTCTTACAAGGAGTATATATGAAATGCCCACATTGTGATAAGGAGATTCCAGGTATTACGTGCCCTGAATGTCAGGAATCAATTCCTGAAGAGAGCAGCTACTGCCTTTATTGCGGAGCAGACCTGCGTAGTACTTCCCCAGGAGAGGATACAACAACAAGTGCTGGAGACGCAGATAGTATTGATTTTGAGGATAGAATCCCCTGTTCAGATGGAAATTGCATTGGAATAATAATAAATGGAAAATGCAATATGTGCGGAAGACACTATAAGGGCAAAAAAAAGTAGACGTTTTTTAACCGTGAATTGGCTTATTATATGTATGAGTTACAGATAATTACACAATTTGCAGCTGCGCATCAGTTGAGAAACTATAGGGGTAAATGCGAGAAGCTTCATGGGCATAATTGGCGGATAGAAGTTTTTGTTGAGGGAGAAAAACTCAATGATACTGGGCTATTGATAGATTTTAAAGAGGTGAAAGATGCTACACACAGAATCCTGGAAGAACTTGATCATTCATTCTTAAATGAGCTTTCTCAATTTAAAGATAAGAATCCCTCGTCGGAAAACATTGCTGCCTATATTTTCAGGAAGTTAAGCAACGAGCTTAATGATACAAATATCAAGATCAGTAAGGTTACAGCCTGGGAATCAGACTCTGCAAGCAGCAGTTACATTGGCTAATGATGTATATTCAACTCTTATAATTTTTTAAAAAAACTCGTGCTCGATTTACATGCATGAATCCACTGTACGCGAGGCTTTTCAATGAAAGCCATGAAGGTATGATCTCAAAGGCTGTTTCTCCCAAATAGTGCATGGTAAAAGGTTGGTGTATGAAAGACGATTTTACCGAAAAAAGATCAGAACCCCGAAGCATCATAGATCAATATCATAGTGTAGAATTTTCACTACATGACTGCGCGTTTACGTATCAATTCAAAATTTGGGATATATCATCAAAAGGAATATGTGTATTGGTAAAGGAAAACTCTAATTTGTTGAATTATTTAAAGGTTGGCTCCGTATCGGAACTGAAATACTACACGAATAATGCCTTAAAACCCATTGAATACTTAAAAACAAAGATCAGGCATATCACGAAAGATGAAGAAGGAAGATTTAAAGGACTTTATTTGGTTGGATTATCTATTCTTGAACCCCCAAAACTCTAATCAACAACGATTCCCACCTGCGGTTTTTTTCTCCTACGGGATATTTGTATAACCAATTTTTTTTGTTCTTTTTTTTAAATTTTTTTTTGGGATATCAATAGCATGTAGTACCACCTAGCTTCACATAAAAGTTTGCCATTTTTTGGCGTTATATGGTATGAAAAAAATACACTATGACTCAACAAAGAAAATATGACGTGAAATTAAAAGCCTCTCTTTCGCTTTTCATTATTATACTATTGCTCCATTGTTTCCTGCTCACTTCAGCAGGGGCCCAGAAGTTTCCTGAACCGAAGGGGGCTATCAATGATTATGCCGAGGTGATTACACCGCAATATGAACGTCCTATGGATCTGCTTGCCCGTGAAGTATTACAGAAGACCGGGACCGCCGTCGTTGTTGTCACCCTGAAAAGTATCGAGGGCAATGACCCTGCCGATTATGCAAACAGGCTGTATGAGGCCTGGGGTATTGGGAAAAAAGGCCAAGATAAGGGAGTGCTTATTTTGTTTGCCCTTACCGAAAGGAAGGTACGGATTGAAACTGGCTATGGTGTTGAAGGAATCTTACCTGACGGACTCGTTGGTGAGATACTCGATACGTATGTAGTACCGTATCTTAAAAAAGGTAACTACGGCAAGGGCCTGTCAAACGCCCTCGCAGCTGTATCATCAGTGATCGCAAAAGATGCAGAGATTTCTCTCACTGGAAGCAGCACAACACACTATCAAACGAAAAAAAAGATAAAAGAAAAACCACGCATCAAGCTATTTTCTCTTATCCTGTTTTTCATCGTTTTGACAATGCTCCTTGGTACAAGGCGGGGAAGGACAATCCTTCCCTTCATCCTGCTTATGCTTTTAGCTGGAGGCAGAGGCGGCGGTGGCTTTGGAGGTTTTGGGGGTGGATTTGGAGGTTTTGGAGGTGGCTTGAGCGGTGGGGGAGGTGCAGGCCGTGGATTTTAAAGAGAGGTACAACAATGACCAAGATAAAAAAGCCAGAAGAGATATTTGCTGAAATAGAAGAGGATTTTAGGAAAATCTTTAAAGATGCCCTCATTTCCGTCATTCTTTATGGGAGTGGTGCAGGAAGTGACTTCAATCCTCACACCTCGGATTTGAATTTCCTTATAATCCTTTCAGAAGAAGCCATAGATCACCTGGATTGGGCTATTGAAACAGTATCCCGATGGAGGAAAAGGAATGTGGCCACACCCTTGTTCATGACACAATCGTATATCCAGTCTTCCCTGGATTCATATCCCCTCGAATTCCTCAACATAAAGAAAAATTATATTCTTGTGTATGGTGAAGATGTACTCAAAGACATATCCCTGCAATCTCATCACCTCAGGCTTCAGTGTGAACGGGAAATCAAAGGTAAACTCCTGCTTTTGAGGGCAGGCTTTCTGGAGACAGGGGGAAAACAAAAGAGGATAGCCGAGCTAATCAAGGCGTCAATCACCGCCTTTATATCTATCTTTAATGGACTTTTACACCTTAAAGGCATTGAGATACCCCCAACCAGGAGGGAGATTATACAATCTGTTGCAAAAGAAATACCTATCAACCAGGAGATTTTTATGAAATGCCTGGATATAAAGCAAGGCGAGGCGGAGTTTTCATCATCTGAAATAAAGGACCTCTTTACAGCCTATATGGTAGAGGTAAGAAAATTATGGGAAGTTGTTGATACAATGGAAATTTAAGCAAGGAGGGTACTGATGACCAAAGGAACAAGAAATCTCGTTATCGCACTTGCGATAATTGTTATTATTCTCTTCTCTCTGTATTCTTTTTTTAAGGGCACGTACAACACCTTTGTGACGCTTGATGAGACGGTCAAGGCATCATGGGCACAGGTAGAAAATCAACTACAGAGGCGATATGATCTCATCCCAAATCTTGTGGAAACGGTAAAAGGGTATGCCAAGCAGGAAAGAGATGTTTTTATTGATGTGACTAAGGCACGATCACAGGTTGGCAGCGCAGGGAATATACCAGACAAGATCAAGGCAAACAATGAGCTCTCAGGGGCCTTGAGCAGATTACTTTTTGTGGTGGAAAGATATCCTGATCTCAAATCAAATCAAAACTTTATGAGGCTTCAGGATGAACTGGCAGGCACGGAGAACAGAATATCTGTTGAAAGAAGACGCTATAATGAGTCAGTAAAGGCCTACAATGTGAAAATAAGAAGCTTTCCAGCAAATATTCTCGCTGGGATGTATGGGTTTAGCAAGGCCACCTTCTTTGAAGTTCCCGCAGCAGCAAAGGCCACACCCAAGGTAAAATTTGAATGATTGACTGAGCATCTCTTATCAAACATGGAAAAGAGATACAATGTTATATAACTGCTTCAAACACCGTTTCTTACATCAAAGCTCAACATTTATGCACAGATTTCCTGTGAAAGAAAAGGTGATAGGGAGTTAACTGTGGGAGTATACGACGAATTAGTTATTAATGCATTTGAAAGAGCGTGTGAGAAATATCCTGATAAAACAGCAATAATATATCTTGGCGAGAAGTTCTCTTACCTGAGAATAAAAGATTTAATTGATAGATTTGCTACTGCACTGCACGATTTAGGTGTGAGGGATAACGATAAGGTTATGCTTTATATTCCGAATTGCCCTCAGTTCCTTATTAGTTACTTTGGAGCCCAGCAAATTGGAGCTATTCCGGTTCCAGTCTCTCCTATTTATACGCCCTATGAGATGAAATACCTCATCAACGATTCTGAGGCTGAAACTGTCCTATGCCAGGACACAAATTTCAGATATATCAAAGATGTTTTTCCTGAGACCTGTCTGAAAAGGGCTATTGTAACAAACTATGTGGATTTACTTCCATTATATAAGCGGGTGATTGGTGCCTTGTTCGACAAAGTACCAGACGGAATTATTGAAAAAGGCAATAATATATATTCCTTTAAGAATTTAATCCAAAAATATCCGCCTGACCCACCTAAGCTGAATATTAATCCAAACGATCACCTCAGCTACATACTCTATACTGGAGGGACTACCGGATTTCCCAAGGGCTGCATAGCCAGCCATACAGGCATGGTATCCTTTGTTAATGAAATTAGAGCAGTAGGGGATGGCCATATTGCCGATGGGCAAGAGGTGTTTATTATGGTTAATCCTCTTTTTCACCAGATGGCTCAGGGTGTCATTTTGGGGATGGTTTTAACCAAAGGAAATACCGCCGTATTAATGCCCATACCTCAAGTAGATGCTATTTTGAAAGCCATACAGAAATATAAAGGAACTCTCTTTCTCGGCGCACCTACCCTTTTCCGGATGATTTTGGAAAACGATAGGGTAGACTTATTTGACTTAAGCTCGCTGCGATATTGCTGGAGTGGTGGGGATGTCCTCCCTCTGGAGGTCTATAACCGGTGGAAAAAAAAGTTCAATGTGCCAATATATCAGGTATACGGTGCAACAGAAGTCGGCTTTACTGCGATGAGTCCTCTGGATAGAGAGCCTGTTCCAGGGAGCATTGGACAACCATTATCTTCCAGGGAAACCAAAATCGTAGACCCTGATACCTTAAAAACAGTTACTCCCGGAACAATTGGAGAGTTATTGGTTACTTCTGAATATATCTCTAAAAGCTATTGGAAAAAACCAGAGGAGACTGCTGCTTCATATGTGGAGATCGATGGTAAAACCTGGTACAGAATGAACGATTATGTCCAGATGGACGAGGACGGTCAACTATACTATGTGGACAGAAGTGCAGATATTATCAAGTATAAGGGTTATAGGGTATCATGCTCTGAAATCGAAGCTGCATTGCAAGATCACTCAGCCCTCATAGGGGCATGTGTGGTAGGCGTTCCCGATCCTAAGGTAGGCGAACGCATCAAGGCAATTGTAGTGCTCAAGGAGGATGTGAGGGGCGTGAGTGGCTCTGAGTTGACGAAATGGTGCAAAGAAAGACTGGCCCCTTATAAGATTCCACAATATATAGAATTCAGAGATATGCTTCCAAAGTCCAAGGTCGGAAAACTCCTGAGACGAGAGGTAAGAGATGAGGAGCGAAGAAGGATAAGCAAGGAAAAAAAACCGATTAGGATGTAAGCGCGCATTTCATAACGTCTAAAAATCTTTCTTTCATTGTAAACTTTCTTTCTTTATGTCTCTCCTACGTTTTTGCTGAGTCTATTTTTTGCTGCAAATCCCTTAAATATGCCTCTGGGTCACGTAATATCTGCTTATACAGCTCTTTTCCTATAAATCTTTTGCTTTGTTGGGTTAAAAAATATGGTCTATGTTTTTTTACTTCCTGGTACACTCGCTTACGTGGGGGGAGGATTTTTCTAAAGGTACAGATGACCACTAAATCTATAAAGAGATCTTCATGACCACATTCCATGTCCTCGGGAGAGAACTCAATAGAAAACCATGAATGACCTAATTCGTGCAAAAAGCTATACTTCCAATACTCATACATTTTAAAATCCCTGGCAGGAATTAGGACTTCGGCAAAAAGACTTTTATCATATGCATCTCGAAATTTAGTGCTTGTCCCTCTTTGTAATTCTTCATCCACGAGTATGAAAAGATCAATAGGATCAAATTTGATATGATACTCGCAACAGACTTCACTGAAAGATCTGCATAACTCCTCAAAGTATTTTATCGCCTTTTCTTCATCTATCTCAAGGAGTTCTTTGAAAATCGTTGCTTGTATTTGGATTTTATTGGGGCCAAAATCGAAGTCAATAAGCTCGGCCGAGAAATTTGGATGTTTCTTTTGCAACCTTTCATTGAGAGTTTTATCTGCCAAAATTCTTTTACCCACTGTACACCTCCTCTTTTGCTTTTACCCTCCATTAATCCACGGGAAAGATTCACCTCACTTTTTTCGTTTACACCGATCTTATGACATTTTTTTATCTTTGTGTTTTATTATTGAAAAGCTTGTAAAAAGTCTTTTGCGAGCGATTTTGGCCACTTTTGGAAAAAGATTCATAAAATGCTGAGCGTTAATCCGCCTCAGGCGGATTAAAATCGCCGAACTGTTTGAGGAGCATATGTATGTCTTTTTTTGTCAAATGCCCAAAACAGAGGCCCGTTCAGGGGCGTTTCAAAAAGGTGCAGATGTACGGAGCAATAGAAGACAAGGGCATATTGCTTTGCACCATTTTGAAACGACCCATTACTGTGAATGTATAGGGCATTACAAAAAAAGACATACATATGCTCCTTCTCAGAGCCTTAGGCCAAGTTTTTGGAATTGAGCGAAGCATTTCATGAATCCCAAAATGGGCATCATGAGCAAGTAAAAGGACTTTTTGCAAGAACATCATTATTGTAAGATAACTAAATCTTTTTGTATACATACAATTGTCAGGCGGAAAGCATTATTTCCGTGACAAGGTCTCAGATTTGCTCTCGATTCATTCAATAGTTTCTTTGTGATCATACGGCTACTAACTGGAGTACGTCAATGTGGGCGGAAATCATTGAAAGGGCTTTTTTAAAGAGATTGTGTCGGAGGGCTATGCAGAGCCTGGGACTGTTGCTGTGAGTCATTACCCGGATCGAATCTATAAGACTTTGCAATACAGCTTACAATCGTTTTATATGTAAGAATTATCACGCGATAGAAGTTTATTGCAGAAATGTGAACGATGTGGCCAGCGGACAACTAATAGCACCTAAAGCCCAAAATAAGCGGATTTTACATCCGGGTTATCCATAAGCTCCTGGGAGGTACCTTCTAAAACTGAGCCACCGTTTTCGAGCACATAACCGTGGTGTATAATAGGCAAGATTGGTCTGGCATACTGCTCTGAAATCAATATGGTAATCCCCATTTCCAGATTGATATCTTTCACTACTCTGGCAAGCATTTCCTCTATTTTTGGGCTAAGTCCAAGGAGCGGTTCATCCAGCAACAGCAACTTAGGCTGAGCCATCAAGGCCCTCCCAATAGCAAGCATCTGCTGTTCACCACCGCTCAGAAAACCTCCCTCTCTTTTTTTTAGTTCTTTTAAAGGTGGAAAAATTGTAAAGACATAGTCAAGTGTTTTCTTGGCTTCTGCCCTTGTTGCTAAAATGCCGCCTATTTTCAAATTCTCCAATACATTACTTTCCTGAAAAATTCTACGTCTCTCTGGACAAAGGATAATCCCCTGCTTTGCCCTTTCGCTGGTCTCCGTATTGACGATATCCACCCCATCATAGTATATGCTTCCAAGCACTGTTATTCTCTCACCACCTCTCATTTTTTCTTTTTTCTTTACATCTAAAATTATTCCGGAAATGGTATACATGAGTGTAGATTTACCAGCACTATTGGCCCCAAAGACTCCTGTAATTTCTTTCTTTTCACATGTTATATGAACATTATTTATGGCTATGGCATTTTCATAAAATACCATGAGATTTTTGATTTCTAATATTGGCATCATGATGTCGCCGTTCCGAGGTAAGCCTCTTTGACCTCTTGATTCTCAATAACCTCCACAGGGATTCCTTCAGCAATTTTTTCACCAAAATTCATTACAATCAGTCTGTTTGCCAGCTTAAAGAGTTCTCTCAGTCGATGCTCAATCATCATCATCGTGGTCCCTTCCATCTGTAATTTTTCCAAGAAGGGGATCAGGGATGTTATTTCAGACATACTAAGCCCCGAGAAAATTTCGTCGCATATAATGACGTCAGGCCTGAGGGCAATGCATCTGGCGAGCTCAAGACGTTTCAGGTACCCAAGGGGGAGGGTGCCGGCTGCTTTATACGGAACACGAGCATCACGTTCAAAACCGACTTCCTCTAACATATCTATGGCAACTGCATCTATATCGCCGAGCTTCCCACTTCTGGTTCGTCGTACACGGGGTGAATTCAAAGGAACAATGAGGTTTTTAAATGCAGACAAACTGTGATAGGGTCTCATTATCTGAAACGTCCTCGTAAGTCCAAAATTAACGATTTTATGGGGTGGTATACCTATGATATTCCTTTTTTTAAAAAAAACATTTCCGGAATCGGCTCGCACAAAGCCGGTGATAAGGTTAACAAGTGTTGTTTTACCCGAGCCGTTTGGTCCGATGACTCCGAGAATTTCTCCTTTCAATAAAGAAAAGCTCACATCCTTTACAGCTTGAACCCCACCAAATGCCTTACGAATATTTTCTACGCGAAGAATAGATTCATCATGCATGGTTACACTTTTTCCCAATGCTCGAATTGATGATACTTGCGCTCAAGGTAATTCATTAATCCTTCAGGTTTATATACCATAAAACCTATTAATATAAGGCAATAGAGGACTACCCTGAGTTGCCCAAAACCACGCAGTGCCTCTGAAAGGGGGGTTAGTATGAATGCACCTAATACTGGCCCTACTAAAGATCCCATTCCTCCCATGACAGAGGCGGCAATGGGAAGTATGGAAAAATCCATGGCAAAAAGCGATAAACCTAACCACCCGTAAAGGTGGCTCAGGTAAGCCCCGCCAAAACAACCGATTAATGATGCAATGAAAACTGCCTTAGCCTTGTAAACTGTTATATTAATACCAGAGGCCTTAACGGCCTGGTCATTGTCCTTTATGCTCTGAAAAATGACACCAATATCTTCATGGACTAATCTTCTCAATGCAAATAGTGACAAGATAATAGCCCCAAGGATAAGGTACTGTTCAACCCAGATATTAGGCAGGTTGGCCAGGGCACTGATACCCTCTGTACTTCCGAAAACATTAAGCGCGATGATAATATAGACCGAAAATAAGGGAAACATAAAACTCACAATAGCGAAATAGATGCCCCTGAGTCGGAGGCAGGGCAGCAGAATCAGTGTGCTAATCACAGCTCCGGCAATTGTAGCGATTGGGATAGACAGCAGCGGTGACCAGCCAAGATATGCATTCAAGAGCCCGGAGATGTATCCACCGGCTCCGATAAAAAAGGCCCCTCCTAAACAGACCAGACCAACATATTCGGCCAGAAAATCAAAACCTAGCGCCAACAATGCATAGATGCCAGCTGAGCAGAGGACCCTTTGCCAGTACATATCTAAAATCAGGGGAAGAAAAAGTAATCCAAGGATTAAGACAAGTCGTGGCATGATCAGATATGCCATCTCACCCCATGACGATAGGGCATAGAGCCCCTCTGTTCGTACTTTTATACTTCTATCTAACCTTTTTTTGCGCTTCTCCTCGCCAACCAATCTTAAACCCTCTCCTCAAGCTCTTTCTGTTTCCCCAAGAGTCCTGAAGGCCTAAATAATAGTATAAAGATAATGGTTCCGACCAGTACTACTGACTCCCATACTGCTCCGAACAGGGCTGTGCTGATTTTCATAGCAAAGCCAATTACAAAGGATGCCAATACTGCACCTGCCCAACTTCCAAGACCGCCGATGATACATACTGCAAGGGCGTATATCAAAACCTTGTATCCTGCCTCAACAGTAATACTACCAAGGGGAAGGATAATAACGGCAGCCAGACCAGCCAATGCAGAACCAATAGAGAGAGATATCATTGCTGTTTTATCTGAGTTTACGCCAAGCATCATAGCGGCACGTTCATCTTGGGCTATAGCCCTTAAGGATAGGCCCATCTTAGTATGGTGGGTAAAGAACCACAAAAATGTTACTACTGTAAATCCTCCCCCTATAATTATAAGCCGTTGATAGTCCACAAACACCCCGAATATGTTCAGTTTGCCTTCTATAAATGGTTGTAGAACATAAAAGGGGCCTATAAAGCCTTTAAACCCAGCAATACCCTGCATCCGCAGGCCTTCTAATATAATTAAGCTCACAGCGAATGAGGCAATAATCTCAGATGTTGCCATGCCCCTTAAGCGTATGAGTATAAGGCGATATATAATAAAACCAAGAACTGCCGCTATAGTTAGGGATACAAGGATAGCAAGTGCATAATTTATTTTGAGATCATTCACGAAACTCCAGGTCAAGAAACCGACCAGCACATATATGGAACCATGGGCAAAATTTGGTATTCTACTCACCCCATAGACCAATGTAAAACCAACAGCTATCAGTGCAAAGATAACGCTATTAACAGTACCGTATATTACTATGTCCATACTTTCTGCTACTTAACTATTTAAAATTGAAATAAGCCCCTCGCAAGAGCAAGGGGCTTACATGGGTATCACTGATTAATATTACTTCAGCCATGGGGGCATCTTTACCGTACCAGTAGCAGCTGCCTCTGGAAAGATAGATACCCTTTTTCCATCCTGCCATTGCACCCAGCAGCCTAATACACTTGTCTTTGGATCATAGCCATAGATGATCTGATGATTTTTATCAAATCTGATCGTGCCTCGTACGGCTGGAAGATCCGTCTGCTCAAGTGAAGCTATCAGGGCATCATTTTTAAGAGTTCCGGCTCTCTCAACAGCATCCTTCAATACATACAGTGCTTCATACGCACTTACACATCCGGTGCTCCGGGGAGCCACTTTCCATCTTTTCTCAAAGGCATTATAGAATTTCATGGTCTGTGGCATTAAATTGCTGGGAACATTACCAGTCTCCGAGAGGGTAACCACTGTATAAGCACCTTTCCCTTTTGTCACATTCCAGAAACCGGGGTCCTCGGCAGCACCAATGAAACCGAGTGGTAGCGCTGGCACTTCCATATCAGCCCACTGCTTTAAGAGAATAGAGGTTTCCGGTGAATAGGCCCACATGAATAAAACTTGTGCCCCTGATTTTTTACAATCACTCAACGCCATGGAATAATCAGTTGTTCCAATAGGGTGCTTATCGCTGCCTACGACTTCCCAGCCAGTTTTTACAGCAAGCTTTTCCACAATTCCTGCTGCCTTACGGCACATTAGACTGTCGTCTATTGAAACGAACATCTTATTGAATCCGAAGTTCTTGTTGATTTGCTTGAGCAAATCGAGCCCTTCTTTTATATATGCCTTAACACTGCCGCTTGCCCTGAAAGAATATTTATACTTTTCGGGGTTGCTGCCTACCTTCTGATCCCAGCTGGGCGTATAGCAGCCAATGGATACAATATCTACAATTTTATATCGAGCGTACAGATCCATAGCTGCCATCCCGCACTCTGACATGCAGGGGCCACCAACAATAACATCAGACTTTTTCTGTAGAATCAATTTCTCTATTGCCAGGAGAACTTCGCTGGTAGGCACACCGGGTTCCTCGTCGCGGGTATCAATAATCTCGAGTTTAAGGGGACGCATTACGCCGCTTACATTAACCCCGCCTGCAGCATTAATTTCCTCTGCGGCCAAGATCATGCCTCGTTCGCCATTTTGCCCATATGCACTCGCTCGTGGAACAGGTGCTCCGACAACTATGGGTTTACCTTTTTTTGCTGCCTGGACACTGTTCACCCCAAAAGCCCCTATTAATACTGTTGAGACAATTAGGGTAATAATGGTACAGAAAACTTTTTTTTTCATGATAACCTCCTTATCTTTTGGATGTGGTTAAAAAAAATACAAAGCTTAGTGTTTTACCAATTTGGCTGTACTTTCTAAGCTTCTTTTGCTTTGGGGAAGGGTGGATTTCGTGGTTAGGCAAATCTTTTTGCTCAATCAAAGTGCAAGATATAGCCATAAGCGTGAATATGATTAAGAAAGGGATTGAAATAAGTAATAGAAATATTTTTTTGGTTTTTGTAGCTTAAGAGAACGGCACTAGTGTGTCAAGCAAAAAAGCCCAAAAAAGCCCTTAAAAATTTACACCTCGCTTAGCGTTAATGAATTAATGAGCAGTCAGTACATTTTCATCATATTATTCTGAAACATCCGTTGTTACTTCCTTCAAGTATTTCGCATTTTCTTCAGGGCTCGCACTGTTTAGATATATACCGGAGCCCAATTCAAATCCCGCCACTTTATAGAGTTTTGGAAGTATTTGGAGATGCCAATGATAATAGTCCGCAGGATCCTCTTGATATGGTGCCGAATGAATCATGTAATTATAATCCGGATCATCAAACCTATGATATAATCTTTTTAATATAAAGTGGTCGTGTCTCCGTTTGACACTTGCCAAAAAAGGAATAAGAGTCAAACGAAGACCCTTAATTTTTCATGTTTACATAAATCGGTTCTTTCAGTATCAATCCGTCCTTTCCATAAATACAGCGTTAGCCTAATAAAAAATATCCCCATTATGAAAAAGGACATTTTAGCGCTGGATCAGAAGAGAGGTGGAAGAACATAAAAATCCGGATTTTATCGTCTGTATTCGCGGGTATTACTTTTCGCTATACGGATTGCAGAAAGGGCAAGGATATTGAGGGAATCAAAAAAGGGGACCTCGATATCAGTTTGGTTTACGACCAGAGGCACCTCAGTACAGCCCCCTATGATCCCCTGGGCACCTTTTTCAATCAATGCCTTTGAGGTTTGCAAAATTTTTTCTTTATTTTTCAAGGAAATAAGTCCTGCCTTGATTCCTGATTCTCCATAAATTGCAGACATGACGAGATTCTCCTGTTCTTTGGGGAAGGGGACCAAAACTTCGACCCCTATTTCCCTTAATCTATCTTGAAAAAGGCCAGCCTTGATGGTCCCTGTAGTTGCGATGAGGCCTACTCGTTTTATATCTGGAAGGTACTTTTCTAGTTCTCTTGCTACTTCATCAAGAATGGAGATAATTGGAATGGTAATTCCTTCTCTTAATTGATTGATGAAATAATGTGCTGAAACGCAAGGGATTACAATAAAGTCAGCACCCGCTTTTTTGAGGTTTTTTGCAACCTCAATCATCATCGGAACAGGATTTTCTCCTCGATCCACTATAGCAGGAGTGCGGTCAGGGATTTTTGGATTATTATCAATAAGTATCCTGAGGTGATCCTGATCTCTCATCGCTTTCGTGTTCTTGATGATCTTTTGGAAAAGGCATGAGGTCGCCTCTGGGCCCATTCCGCCTAATATACCGATAATTCCTTCTTTCATGACTTTAGCTCCTTCTCTCTTATTCTTTCCATGGTCAATCACGAGGATATATCAAACTACAGCCTCTTTCAACCATCTTATGTAATGTCTTGTTGATTTTTCAGGAAACCAAAAAAATTTAATAAGATTCTTATGTTATCACGTCTGTTGCTTTATGAAATGGAGTTGACATAGCCTTTCCTTAGTCCTATAGTGAACCCAAAAATTTAGACAAGGGGGGGTGATAAAATTCAAAATAAAAACTGGGCTATGGTTATTATTATAAAATAATAAAAGGGGGGTAGTCTTATGAAAAAATCTTTTATCTTTGCCTTTTGCTTCATCTTTGCCATGACACTCTTTGGCAGTGTAGCGCTGGCAGATGAAACCATGGACCGCATTAACAAAACGGGAAAGATTCGTGTGGGGCTGAGGGAGGGTTCAATACCCTTCGCCTTCATCGATCCTAAGGTTGGAAAACACGTTGGGTTTTCCGTGGATATGACGTACCTTCTTGTTGACAAGCTCTCCGAACACTTCGGCAAAAAGATAGAGATAGTACCTTTTACCGTTACTCCTAAAACCCGTATCCCCATGGTGGCCAATGCGACGGTTGATGTGGAGATGGGTTCTACAACCTATACTCAAAAGCGTGAAGAAGTAGTTGATTTCAGCTACATCTTCTTTGTCTCGGAGACGACCTTTCTCATTCCCAAAGATAGCGATATCAAGACGATTGACGACCTCAACGGAAAAAGGCTGGGGGCGGCCCGGGGAACTACTAACTTGAAGGCTATAGAAGATCAGGTTGCAGCAGGGAAATATAAACCCAAGGATATCGTAGTCGTGGAAACCCATCCTCAAGGATTTCTTGCCTTGAAAAGCGGAAAAGTCGATGCATACTCAACGGATCGGAGTTTACTGGAAGGTTTGAGGATGAAGGCCCCGCACCCTGAAAACTGGAAAACTGCTGATTTCGCTATCGCCTACGAACCTTACGGCTATATGTGCAGGGAAGGCAATTCCGATATCAGGGACTTCATCAACAATACCATTGTATGGTCGATAAAAACGGGCAAGTTCTTTGAAATGTACGATAAGTGGATGGGCCCTAAAGGGGTTGTTCCGATTCCGATGTCCAAGGCCTATGAGGATTACCTGCAATTGATCTGCTATCCACAAGCGGAGGATTGGTGGAAGAAACATTAAGAATAGAGGGGCGTTAACGCCCCTCTTCCATATTTCTTCGGGGTATTGTGATGGGTTTAGCATATGAATTTGACTGGAGTGTCCTGTGGAGAAACCCATACGGGATGTATCTGGTCCAGGGGATCTGGGTCACCATTAAAATGGGACTCATTGGTTGGATTATCGCCCTTTCTTTAGGGGTTCTCATTGGCACGATGCGAATCTCCCCCTGGAGATGGCTCAGATTCCTGGGGGGCGCTTATGTAGAGCTATTCCGAAATATCCCCTTCATGGTCCAGCTCTTCTTCTGGTATTACGCCGGGCCCATGGTCTTTGGGGCATCCCTTCAAAAAAGTATTAATGCCATCATAGGCCTCAACTACTATGTTGCCATCATCGCCCTCGGAATGTACACGGCATCCCGGGTGGCCGAGCATACCCGTGCTGGCTTTTCATCCATCTCTCGGGATCACTATCAAGCCAGCCTGTCTACCGGTCTAACGCATCCACAGATGTACCGCTATGTGATTATTCCCTATGCCTTACGGATCATTATCCCTCCATTAACCACGGAGTTCCTGACCATCTTTAAGAACTCCTCCATTGCTATGACAATTGGTGTGTTGGAGACGACATTTATGAGCTACAAGATCGATTCCGAGACCTTCCATGGATTGGAATCGACCACCGGCGCCTGTTTGATTTACCTGGCCTTGGGTTTAGCGGTTGTCGGGTTGATGGGTATTCTGGAGTCACGGCTCAAAATACCTGGTATGATCGGGAGGTAAGGATGTTTGATGCAGTAATTAATAATATCTCATATCTCATGGGTGGATATTGGGTGACTATCAAATTGGCCTTCTTTGCCCTGGCCGGAGGAATCCCTTTGGGTATATTGGTGGGGCTTGGGCGGATCTCCAGTAATAAATGGGTGTATTACCCGGTTACCTTTTACGTGAATGTGATTCGGAATATCCCCCTTATACTAGTGATCTTCTGGTTTTATTTCGTAATGCCTATTATTATTGGAAGTCCTTTAGATCCTTTCCCATCTGCGGTTATATCATTTATTATCTTTGAGGCAACATACTTCGGCGAGATCATCCGTGCAGGCTATCAGTCTGTAAGCAAAGGGCAAATTGAGGCTGGATATTCTACAGGCCTGACCTATATTCAGACCACACGTTATATACTCATCCCCATTGCCCTCCGAAGGATGCTTCCCAGCATGATCACCCAGAGCATTGTCACCTATCAGGATACCTGCTTGGCCTTTGTGATCGGGCTCCCTGAGCTCATCCGGAGAGCAACAATCGTCGATACCTTAGAAGTCCGATCCATCCAGCTCTTTGGTTTTGTAGCCATTGTATTCCTTATCACCTGCTATATCGGGTCAATGATTAGCCGCCGATTTGAGGTAAAGGCAGAAGAAGGAGGATAGCTATTGATCGAGATAAGAAACATGAGCAAGTGGTACGGCGACTTTCAGGTCCTCAAAGACATCAACGAGGAAGTGAAACAGGGGCAGACTGTAGTTGTGTGTGGTCCAAGCGGTTCAGGCAAGAGCACACTTCTCAGATGTATCAATGGTCTCGAGCCCTTCCAGGAAGGTGAAATCATCGTGGATGGTGTATCCGTCGGCGATTCAGCAACCGATCTTTATAAACTTCGTACAGAGATCGGTATGGTTTTCCAGCGCTTCGAGCTCTATCCCCATATGACTGCCCTTCAGAACATTACCTTGGCTCCTATGAAGGTACGAAATAAGTCGAAAAAAGAGGCCAATGCCGGTGCCATGGGGCTGCTTCAGAGGGTTGGGATCCCGGAAAAAGCCTATGAATATCCGGCCAATCTCTCTGGTGGCCAGCAACAACGGGTTGCCATAGCACGGTCTTTGGCCATGGAACCAAAGATCATGATGTTTGATGAACCCACCTCAGCCTTGGACCCGGAGATGATCAAGGAAGTGCTCGAAGTCATGATTAATCTTTCTAAGAGTGGAATGACCATGATCGTGGTCACCCATGAGATGGGATTTGCACGGGAAGTGGCTGACGAGATTATCTTCATGGATGAAGGAAGTATCATTGAACGGGGGACTGATATTAGTTTCTTCCAAAATCCTGAGAGCCCCAGGACAAAGGATTTTCTGGACAAGATCCTCATATAACTGCGGGAACCGCTCCTTCAAGAGCATCTCTTGTGGATATTGTTTCCCTCATCGAAATTCTCCTCATCAATTTAAGTGTCTGCCATATTGCAGCAGTTAGAGTATATTACTCCATTAGATCATCGTCTGGATCCATAATAGGCACTTCTACTTTCACGGTCTCAGGATATTTCAAACCGGTGCCTGTATTGAGTAGCAATACTTTATCATCTGGCTCAATCCAGCCATTGTTGTACAGGCGAATTGCTGCCGCAAGGGTAGCTGCACCCTCGGGACAAACAAACGCCCCTTCTTCTGCCCCCAGGCTGGCCTGTGCTTGCAGGATTTCCTTATCATCAACCGCCACTGCACAGCCATTTGTTTTATAAACGGCATCGAGAATGAGAAAATCGCCCAGTGCCTTGGGAACATTGATGCCAAAGGCTATGGTGGCAGAATTTTCCCAAAACGTGGATTTGGTCTCCTTCTGTTCCCATGCCTTAACAATAGGGGCACAACCGGCAGCCTGCACCGAAACCAATCGGGGCATCTTCTCTCCCATCCAACCAATTTCTTGCAATTCACACATGGCCTTATAAATTCCAATAATTCCAACTCCACCACCGGTTGGGTACAATATAATGTCTGGCAAGACCCATGAGAACTGCTCGGCAATTTCCAGACCCATCGTTTTCTTGCCCTCTATGCGGTAGGGCTCTCTTAACGTTGATGCATCGAACCAGCCATATCTTTCCACTGCTCGTCCTACGATCTTTCCGGCATCGCTGATAAGGCCTCGAACAAGATATAGTGCCGCCCCACTTACTGCACACTCCTTCCGTGTAATGGCAGGTGCATCTTCAGGCATTACAATGTAGGCCTTTATACCGGCACGAGCAGAATATGTGGCCCAAGTTCCGCCTGCATTCCCATTAGTGGGCATGGCCAGGACTTTGACCCCCAACTCCTTAGCCCTTGATACCCCAACTGCAGCGCCACGAGTCTTGAACGTTCCCCCAGGTATGACGCCCTCATCTTTCATGTAGAGGTTATTCACGCCCAATCTGGCCCCAATTGTCTGCAAGGGAATAATTGGCGTCATCCCTTCTCCCAGAGTTACGATATTTTCCTCTTTTCTGAGCGGCAAGAATTCCCTATAACGCCACATAGATGGGGCTCGGTTGATTAGATCTTCCTTCTTGACTGCTGCACCTAAACCCTTCATGTCATACCTTACAAGCAGCGGTGCTCCACAAGAACACACTTGATTCACCTGATCCGGGTCATAGGAAATACCACATTTTGGACATTCCAGGTGGGTCATATAGCATTGTGTCATTGAGCCGCCTCCTTTCATCTGAGATTTTGCCTATGCCTTGTTTGATGTTCCATATGTTTATACAAGGAAGAGAATCTTATTTCATCTTATATGAAAAATCCCCTTAAAAATATCTAAGGCAGGGCATATTGTCAAATAATTATGATAGTTAAGCTAATGTCAATGTCATTTAATCAATTGATTTTCATAGAGAATTAGGTCAGCTTAAAAGATTAACAAAAAAAAAGTATAACCCCTTATGAATAGGCGTGGGTTTCTGAGCCAATTTCCTATCTTATTTAAGAAAGGAATATGATAAAACTAACTCTCTCTTTGAATCCAGATGTGGTAAAGTCCAAACAAAGGACGTTATTTTTTATTTGAAAGGATTTTTTCTCCAAATCGGGTCTAGGCAGATCTAGCTACATCAAAATCATTGGTTTGTCTGCGCGACAGCGATCCACCAAACGCCGACAGACAAGAACTTAAAAATAGTATACAGTAAGGGGGATATCACCACAGAACTAAAAGGAGTTTAGGAGGCATTATGAGAGAAATCTTTAGTCCAAATGCACCAAAACCTGCAGGTCATTACTCTCAGGCAGTAATTCACGACAATATCATATACGTTTCAGGACAGCTGCCTATCGATCCGGCTACTGGACAAAAGCGCCTCGGCTCGATTGAGGAGCAAACTGAGCAAGTATTAAAGAATTTAGCTGAAATCATTAAAGCTGCAGGCAGTGATATAAATAAAGTTATTAAGACTACCGTGTATATTTCTGATATTCAATTATGGGACAGGGTAAACGAGGTTTATGGTAAATTCTTTGGCGAGCATCGTCCGGCACGCGCTGTTGTTCCCATAAAGAACTTGCATTTTGGTTTTGATATAGAAATCGAGGCGATAGCATCATTACCACAATAATCTCTTACACCAAGGCGTATGAACCGGCTTATATGTAAAAGATGTGGATCAACATATCCATTAGACGATTTACGGTGGAGGTGCAGTTGCAGATCCTTTCTGGATATTGAATTTACCTTCAGCTTCGATAGAGAAAAAATCAAAGGCAGAGCGCCGACCATGTGGCGCTATCGTGAAGCTATACCGATTAACAAGGATGCAAACATTATCTCATTTAACGAAGGATTTACCCCCTTATTAGAGTTAACAGTAGGTGCAAAAAAATTTTAGTTAAATTTGAACACCTTTTTCCCACTGGGTCATTCAAGGATCGGGGTGCCTCAGTTCTTATTAGCAAGGCTAAAGAATTAGGAGTTACCAAGGTAGTTGAAGACTCATCTGGAAATGCAGGGTGTGCCATTGCAGCCTATTCTTCAAAGGCAGGTATTGAATGTGATATTTTTGTTCCGGAGAAGACATCTCACGGGAAGCTGGCCCAGATCCAAATGTATGGTGCCCATGTAAGAAAAATTCCCGGGTCCCGAGAAGATACAGCCCATGCGACTCTGGAGGCTGCAAAATACAGCTTCTATGCAAGCCACGCATGGAACCCGTTTTTCTTTCAGGGAACTAAGACCTTTGCCTTTGAGGTTTGGGAACAATTTAATTTCACTGTCCCTGATACGCTCATTATTCCAACCGGACACGGTACCCTATTTATCGGAGCTTATTTAGGATTTAAAGATTTACTGAATCAAAAGCTTATATCAAAACTGCCCAGATTGATAGCGGTTCAATCTGAAACCTGTGCCCCTATTTATAAGATGTTTAATGAAAAATTAAAAGAAGTGCCACGCATTGAACCAAAAGAAACCATGGCAGAGGGGATTAGGATAGCTGAACCTCTGAGGGCAAAACAGATTTTAGATATTCTACTGGAAACGGAAGGAGAAGTCATTATTGTTACTGATAAAGAAATTGAAAAGTCTCTATTTGAAATCTGCAAAAATGGGTTGTATGTTGAGCCGACATCTGCCGCAGCGATAGCAGGTTTCAGAAAATATAAAAGTGCAGCCAAAGAAATAATAGTTGTTCCGCTTACAGGACATGGGCTGAAATCAACTGAAAAAGTATTAAAGATATTGAGAAAATACAGCAATTAGTGACAATAATGTTTACAGCTGATTCGCCTGCAGCGGATAGGTGATCTCCAGCAGTAGGCAGTATGGCTATGAGTTTTTTATTATAAAAGGAGAACACTTTATGTCAGATGAGATGAGGATGATAAAACTGATTAAAAATGCCAATGTTTTTACCCCTGAACCGCTTGGTAAAAAGGATGTTTTGATAACAGCAGAGAAAATAGGATACATTCAGGATCGTATTGATCCAGGCAAAGAAATTGACATTGAAGTTATTGATGCAAAAGGCATGCTGTTAGTGCCAGGTTTTATAGACTCACATGTCCATATTTGTGGTGGAGGAGGAGAAGGAGGTTTTAAGACGAGAACTCCCGAAATAATGCTCAGCGACATCACCAAAGGGGGTGTAACAACCGTTGTAGGATGCCTCGGCACTGATGAGTCAACAAGGACAATACGCAATCTTATTGCAAAGGCAAAGAGTCTGAAAGAAGAGGGTATCACCTGCTATATATACACGGGCTCTTATCACATCCCTGTAAGAACACTCACAGATTCTATTCAAGACGATATTGTTTTGATTGATGAAATAATAGGTGTTGGTGAAATTGCAGTATCGGATCATCGCTCTTCCCAGCCAACGCTCGAGGATATAGGAAAAATCGCAGCAGCCGCAAGGGTTGGAGGAATGCTTTCAGGAAAAGCCGGTATTGTAAATATTCATATAGGTGATGGGAAGGATAAATTGAGTTTTTTGGAGCACGTAGCAAACAGCACGGAGATCCCTATAACACAGTTTATTCCAACCCACCTCGGAAGAAACCCCGGCCTCTTTGAGGCGGCAATTCAATATGCAAAGAAAGGAGGCCTTATAGACTTTACAACAAGCAGCCCGGAATGGCCTCCAATAAAAGCAAATATTAAATGCAGCAAGGCGTTAAAGGAGGTACTTGACCAAGGAATACCTGTTGAAAGGGTCAGTTTTACCTCCGATGGTCAGGGAAGTTTGCCCCGGTTTGATGAAAAAGGGGAATTTAGTGGGCTTGAGGTCGGCATGGTAACCTCTTTGTTTAAAGAGGTCAGAGATGCAATAATAGATGAAAAAATTCCTGTGGAAATTGCCATAACGGTAATTACCTCAAATCCTGCGAGAAATTTAAAACTACTCAACAAGGGCAGGGTTCATGTTGGAAAAGATGCGGATCTGGTGCTGCTAAATGAAAATCTGGACATAGATACTGTAATTGCACGAGGCAGAATAATGATAAGGAACAAGGAAATTATGGTAAAGGGTGTGTTTGAAAAGTAAAAAAAATAATCAAATAGTTGGAGGAAGCAGTGCATCTTAACGAAGATACGATGAGAGAGTGGCTTGCTGCCATACGACGAGATTTCCATATGTATCCGGAAATTTCAAACCAAGAGATTAAGACAACTGAAAAAATAAAAGAAATTCTTAGAAACCTCGACGTTACGGTCCAAGAACTGCATGGATTAACAGGGCTCACTGCTTTGATCCCAGGTGAAGGAAATGGCAAAACTATTGCTTTAAGAGCGGATATCGATGCCTTACCCATACAAGAACTAAACGATGTGCCGTATAAATCCCGGCATGATGGAACCATGCATGCGTGCGGACATGATGTCCACACAACCATTATGCTTGGTGTGGCCAAGCATATCCAGGAATCAGGTCTTTCCAAGAAGCTCAAGGGGAATGTAAAGTTTTTGTTCCAGCCAGGCGAGGAGAGAGGCACTGGCGCCAAAGAAATGATTGCTCAGGGAGTGTTGAAAAACCCCAATGTGGACAGGATATTTGCCTGCCATGTTTCACCCGATCTCCCTATAGGGGTGGTGGGTGTTAATAGAACTCAAAGCCATGCCTCTGGAGATCGGTTCAGCCTGGATATCAAGGGAAAGGGTGCCCATGGAGGGCGTCCTGAAGAAGGTATCGACCCCATCGTAGCCGGCTCATATTTTGTCACGGCCGTTCAGTCTATAATCAGTCGTAATATCAGACCCACAGATACTGCTGTTATTACACTGGGCACATTTACAGCCGGGAAAGCAGCCAATGTCATCCCGGACCAGGCTCATCTTGAGGGGACTATTAGGGCGTTCAGAAATGATGTGAGAGAACAACTCATTCAAAGGGTACATGATATCATTCAGGGCATTGAGTTGACCTTTCATGTAACGTGTAGGCTGCAATTCCTTGAAAGTGTTCCCGCCTGTATCAATGATGAACATACGTCTTCTTTCCTTTATGAAGCCGCAGCCCATGTGTGTGGCTCCAATAATATGCGATATCTTCCTCCGGTCACTGGCTCCGAAGATTTTGCCTTTTTTGCGATTGAAAGACCCAGTGCAATGATTCGATTAGGATGCGCAAACAAGGAGAAAGGCTTTGTCCATATGCTTCACTCCCCACACTTTGATGTTGATGAAGAAGTCCTTTTAATCGGTGTTAGAGTTTTTACTGAGGCAATCCAGAGGGCTCTCACGTGAACTCTCCGAGGTTATCAAGACCAATTTCTGTGCACTCTATTCCATAATTTCATGCGAATCCGTAGCAGATAAGGCAAGAAGTTATCCTATCTGCTGAAAATTTGCGTTTTCCCCTATTTCTGATTGCAGAGTCACATTAGCTGTGCTATCAATTATTTTACATCCTATTTGCACGAGCGTATTGATCGCGGATTGGAAATATGAATACCCATCCCCAACTCCTTCAAGTCCAAGAGCTCAAGACATACTTTTATACATTTGAGGGCATCGCCAAGGCAGTTGACGACGTCTCTTTTTACCTGAAAAAAGGAGAAACCCTCGGACTTGTCGGAGAATCAGGTTGCGGAAAGAGTGTCACCGCGCAATCTATCATGCGGCTCATACCCGAGCCGCCAGGCAAGATCGTACATGGAAGGATCGACTTTGATGGTGTTAACCTCCCCGATCTCACCATGAAGCAAATGAGAGACATTCGAGGCAAACGGATCTCCATGATCTTCCAGGAACCCATGACATCCCTTAACCCTGTCTTTACCATCGGAAACCAGATCTCTGAGATGTTTGTCCTTCATGAGAAACATAGCAAGAGGGAAGGTTGGCAGCGAGCTGTCGAGATGCTCAGTAAGGTTCAGATTCCAGCCCCAGAGAAAAGGGTTCATGAATACCCCCATCAGCTTTCAGGGGGCATGCGGCAGAGGGCCATGATCGCCATGGCCCTTTCGTGTAATCCGGAGATCCTTATTGCTGACGAACCTTCAACTGCCTTGGATGTCACCATTCAGGCACAGATCCTTGATCTGATGATGCAGCTCAAAGAGGACTTTAATGCGGCAATTATGCTGATCACTCACGATCTTGGCGTGGTTGCGGAAATCGCACAGCGAGTTGTGGTGATGTACGCAGGCAAGGTGGTTGAGGAGGCACAAACAGTAGCTATTTTTGAAGACCCCAAACATCCCTATACCCAGGGGCTTCTTAAGTCCATTCCAAAGCTCGGCCAGAGGTCCAGGCATGGCCGCGAACGGCTTAAGGAAATTGCGGGAATTGTTCCGAGCCTTTATGAATTGCCACCCGGGTGCAGCTTTTACCCTCGATGCCTGCAAAGAATGGAATTGTGTCAGGAACATGTGCCCGAACTGGTTGATATAGGTGGAAACCATTGGGTCAGCTGCTGGCTCCACTCGGGTCGCTAAAGTGAAGAGAATTTTCTTGGAAACGCTTCTCACGGTAGAAAATTTGGAGGTTCATTTCCCTATCAAAAAAGGTCTTTTCTCTCATACCGTAGGGTATGTATATGCCGTGGATGGGATTTCCTTTTCCTTGGGTAAGGGTGAGACCATCGGATTAGTGGGTGAAAGCGGCTGTGGCAAGACCACAACGGGATTGGCTATCTTGAGATTGATCGAACCTACTGCTGGAACGGTTACTTTTCAGGGGATGGACATATCACATATGGAAAAATCCCAGCTGAGATCCCTTAAAAGAGAGATGCAAATAATATTCCAAGACCCTTACTCCTCACTCAATCCTCGTATGACAGTGAATCAAATCATCAGTGATCCCATGGAGATCCACGGGGTGTATAAAGGCCACGAGAGAAAGGATCGGATCGCATATTTACTTGAAAAGGTGGGCCTCACCCCTGAACAAGGAAGACGCTACCCACATGAATTCAGTGGCGGGCAGCGGCAAAGGATCGGGATTGCCCGGGCCTTGGCCCTGAACCCCCAGCTCATCATCGGGGATGAACCTGTCTCGGCCCTGGATGTCTCCATCCAGGCCCAGATTATCAATCTCCTGATTGACCTGCAGGAAGAGTTTCAACTTTCTTACATCATTATTGCCCATGACCTAGCGGTGGTGGAATATATCTGCGATCGCATTGCCGTAATGTATCTGGGGAAAATTGTGGAGATGGCCTCCTATCGAGATCTGTACACCGACCCTAAGCATCCCTATACCCAGGCCTTAATGTCAGCTATTCCAGTGCCGGATCCGAAAGCAGTTAAGGAAAAGGCCATTCTAAAAGGTGATGTACCCAGCCCTATCAATCCACCATCGGGCTGCTATTTTCATCCCAGGTGTGCCCATAGAAGGGAGGGATGCGATCAAAGTGAACCAGCATTAAAGGACATTGGAGGCGATCACTATGTAGGATGCTATTTATATTGATTTTTATATTGATTTAATTTACTCTTTAACAATGCCTTTAGTCTCAAACTATATCTTCATTTATTGTTAGGATCCAATGAGATGCTCATTATTTGGGCTAACGTAGGCCTGAGACTACTTGACATGAAAGGAGGTGATGATTGATAGCAAACCCCATTAGAAGGGTGGGTCATTAGACCCCGCTATAAATAAGGAATGTAATTTTTACCTATAGCATTCAGGCCATAAATAGCGGGGCATTCTAGCGGGGTAAACCTATAAAGAAACTATTAATTAAAAAGGGAGGGAACAAAAATGAAAAGAATTTCTATTTTATTATTCTTGGGCATCTTTATAGGAACCTTGCTCATTTTGACAGGGCAAGCCATTGGAGCTTCATCCATTGTGGTCGCTGTGGACACTCCTCCCAGGACAATGAACCCCCACGGCTCCGATGCGGATGCAAACCTCTCGATAATGGCCAACTTTTTTGAGGGGCTTCTTCAGCGCAAGGCGCCCGAGGGAAACCTCTTCCCGGCATTGGCCGTGCGGTACGAGCATCCTGATCTTTTGACCTGGAAGTTATACCTTAGAAAAGGGGTAAGGTTTCACAATGGCAACCCTTTTACCGCCAAGGATGTGAAGTTTTCCTTCGAGAGGCTATCCAACCCGGACGTATCGGAGTTCATCAACACCGGAAAAAGCATTGCATCGATCGATATCGTTGATGACTATACTGTTGTCATCAAAACCAAGGACCCTATTCCCTGGTTCGCGAACAATCTCCATCAGATCTATATGATGGATAAGGAGTCGACAGATGCCAGAGATCCGGGGGAGGTAGAGGTCAAGCCCATTGGAACAGGTGCCTATAAGTTAGTTGAATGGGTCAAGGGGTCGTATGTCAAGATGGTGGCCAATGAGGACTATTGGGAAGGGCCCCCGCCCATTAAGAACGTGGAGTTGATGCCCATTACGGAGTCTTCCACCCGTTTTGCCGCGCTGGTTTCCGGGCAGGCTGAGCTTGTCTCCGGCGTGCCGGTGGAGTTGTATGAAAAGGTTCTACAAAACCCGAAACTCGAGGTGATCACCCGCCCTGCCCGAAGATCCATTTTTCTGGCCTTGGGCAACAAGCCGGGGAGCCCCATGGAGGACATTCGTGTTCGCAAGGCCATGTACATGGCCATCAATGAGGATGAGATTATCGAAAAAATCATGAGAGGCCATGCCGCACCTGCAGCGCAGATTCCGGATCCCCCTACCATCGGGTATAATCCGGAGATAGAGCGTCTCTCCTACAACCCGGAAATGGCCAGAAAGCTCCTGAAGGAAGCAGGGTACACGAAAGGGTTTGAAATTACCTTATCAGGCCCCAATGATCGGTATGTACAGGACGAAAAGATTGCCGAGGCCGTGGCAAGGTATCTGGCTAAGGTGGGCATCAAGGTGAGTCTGGATGTAAAGCCCAAGTCCATCTTTTTTCCGCAGGTCGCCCGGGGTGAGCTCGAATTCTATCTCATCGGGTGGTTTGACGGCACCTTTGATATGGGCCGGACATATTTCAAGCTGGCCCATACCCGCGGTGAGGGCTTTGGAGAGTTAAACGGAACCAATTACAGCGATCCCAGTATAGACACCCTTCTCGGGCCCACCGGCAGTATCGTTGACCGGGAGAAGCGCAAAACGGTTCTTCAAGACCTCAATAAGATGGCCATGGTAGATAAGATCGTATGGATCCCCCTGCACTACCAACAGGATATCTATGCGATTCAGAAGGGTAAAGGCATTAAATTCCAGCCCCGCCCAGACCGGTGGATGGTTTTCAAGGAGATCTCCAAATAATAACCCTTGCAGAGAAATGAGGGCCGGATGTATTTCCGGCCCTCCCTTTCACAGATATGGTCACTTACATTACACGAAGGCTGATTCAAGGCGTGGTCGTTCTCCTGGCCGTCTCCTTTATCTGCTTCATCATCTTCCGCTATTCAGGAGATCCTGTTGTATCGCTTGCTGGAAGGTATGCTACCTTTCAGGAGCGGGAGATGGTGAGGAAGGCCTTTGGCCTCGATAGGCCCTTTTACATACAATATACACGCTTTATCGCCAATGCCGCCCAGGGCAACTTCGGAAAGTCTTTTGTGAGCCGTGTGCCGGCCTTCGGCCTCATCATGGAACGCTTCCCTGCTACCGTGGAGCTCGCCACATCGGCCGTGTTCATCGCCTTTGTGCTGGGTGTGGTGCTGGGCGTTCTGGTGTCCCTGAAGCCCTACGCCCTCAGGAACCGATTCATCATGGCGGGTTCCCTCTTCAACATCTCCATCCCCACTTTTCTCACCGGGATCCTGCTCATCATGGTCTTTGCGGTCTACCTGGGAGTTCTCCCGCCTTTTGGTCGGGGAGAGACGGTTACTATTGGGTTCTGGCGGACCGGCCTTCTGACCTGGAGCGGGATTACGCATTTGATTCTTCCTGCTTTTACACTGGGCATGTACCAGCTTGCAGTGCTGCTGCGTCTGACCCGGGCGGGCATGCGAGAGGTGTTGACTGAAGAGTATATCAAGACGGCCTGGTCCAAGGGGCTTCCACCCAGAAAGGTGATCTTCAAGCATGCCTTGAGAAATGCCTTGATACCGGTGGTGACCATGACAGGTCTTCAATTTGGAGAATTAATCGCCTTTTCCATTGTCACAGAAACGATATTCCAATGGCCGGGGATGGGAAACCTCTTGCTGATTTCCATCTATGAGGCAGATCAACCTGTTATTGTTACCTACATCATGCTGGCTGCACTCATCATCCTGAGCCTCAATATCATCGTGGATGTCCTCTACGCCTATCTGAACCCCAAGATTCGATATGAATAAACGGCTCATTAAATCGAAGCTACTCTACAACTACCTATGTGACCCGTCCGCCCTTGTAGGAAGCTTTATCCTTGTGGTCTTTATTTTTGCTACCCTTTTTGCGCCATTGATTGCGCCCCAGAACCCCTATGACCTGAAGAAGGTGAGCCTTGAACATTTTCTGAAACCCCCTCTCTGGATGAAGGGGGGGGAGCCCCCGTTTCTTTTGGGAACCGACGATCAGGGGCGGGGCATATTCAGCACCATCCTTTATGGATGCAGGACTTCCCTGACCGTGGGATTCGGAGTGCTCATAATCGCCGGCACCTTTGGCATCACCATGGGTTTGCTGGCCGGTTATTATGGAGGACACCTGGATTCGGTGATCATGCGGTTGGCCGACACCTTCTTCTCCTTTTCAACCACCCTGATGGCCTTACTCATGTTGGGGCTGTTTAAACAACGTAGCGTGCTGGTGGTCATCATCGCTATCTGCATCGCAGACTGGGTCAGGTATGCACGAACCATGCGAGGCAGCGTTTTAGAGGTCAAAGAGGAGGTCTATATCATGGCTGCAAAGGCAACTGGGGCTCAAGATTTCAGGCTTCTCTTGAGGCACCTGCTCCCCAATGCGATCCCCCCCATTTTTGTAGTCATGGCCGTGGATCTGGCAGTAGTCATCATGCTGGAGGCGACCCTGAGCTTCCTGGGTGTGGGGGTCCCTCTCACAGAACCATCCCTGGGAATGATGATCTCTATCGGGAAAGACTATATATATGCAGGCATGTGGTGGCTCGTGGTCTTTCCAGGCGCCGCCTTGGTCCTGTTGGTGGTAGGGATCAATCTCTTTGCCGACTGGCTTAGAGAAGAACTCAATCCCAAGATTCAACGCTAACAGCAAAATGATAGGAAGCTGAAGGACAAATATTCCTACTAGTTCTGAAAATCAGTGAAACTTATGGCTCCCTGCGTCAGTTATTCTTTGAAAATTCACCGTATCGCTCAGCGTTCATAAATTATTGAGACAGCGATCAGGAAAGTTTCTTTATATTATTCTAAAACATCCGGCTTTATTTCCTTTAAGTATTTCGCATTTTCTTCAGGGCTCGCACTGTTTAGATATATACCAGAGCCCAATTCAAATCCCGCCACTTTATAGAGTTTTGGAAGTATTTGGAGATGCCAATGATAATAGTCCGCAGGATCCTCTTGATATGGTGCCGAATGAATCATGTAATTATAATCCGGATTATCAAGCCCGTAATATAATCTTTGTAAGATATCAATTAATATCCTTGCTAAATCTTTCTTTTCAATAGCAGAGGTTTTTGCAAATGACGCCCTGTGTTTTTTTGGAAGAATCCACGTTTCAAAAGGACTTCGTGAGGAAAAGGGAGCAAACGCAATAAAATGTTCAGTTTCTGATATGAGTCTTTTTCCTGAAATTTTTTCTTGCTCTATCATGTTGCAGTATATACACCTGCCCATGGTATCGAAATATCTCACCGCCTCTTCTATCGTATGCCGGATATGAATTGGAATGATTGGGCTGGCAATTATCTGGGAATGCGGATGCCGTAATGATGTGCCGGCTCCTGGACCATTATTTCTAAATATAGTTATTAACTCTACATTGGGTTTCTGTATGAGCACCTGGTATCGTTCTATGTATGATGAAAGTATACGCTCAACAGATTGACATGGCATTGTAGCAATCGTCTGGAAATGTTCCGGGTGTTCAATTACTACCTCATGGTAGCCCACTCCGTTCATTTTTATAAAAAAATTTCCAGCGCCCTCTGTGATTCGAGATGTTTCCTTGCCTTCGACTAACGCAGGAAATTTATTTTGCACTACCCTCAGAGTCCATTGGGATTGCACATCCTCCCCAGGCTCTTCATAGTATGCTAGAACAGCTTTTCCACAAATCTCTTCGTTTCCCGGGCAAAATGGACATTTATCTTTCTCTTCCCTATCCGGTTTAGGTATTTTTCCCTTGACCGTATGATGCCTAAATTGATTAGGCCGCTTGCGTCGCTCCGGAGCTATTATTACCCAGTCTTTTGTAATAGGATTTTGTCGTAATTCGGGCATGGTGTTCACCTTTTTTTTGTGAGTTACAGCCTTATCGTATCTATTTGCCGTTCATTTTTCAATTGATAAGCTCAATTATTTTTTTGGGATTTTGCATAAGATTGTAACAAGGGTAGTGTTTCGCACGCAATTTATATTTACAAACATCTCATAATGGGTTTAGAGTTTGACAGGGATTGCAACTTTCACCAAAAGAGCTCACATAAAAAGAGGAAGAGGTAATGTGTGTGAAAGATGTAGCAATGGAAAAGTATAGTATAGTAATTTGCTGGTAGGGCAATAGGAATACTGAACTGTCATGTCTCCAATCATTTACAATAGATTGGTTGAAATGTGGAGGAGTTATGATCGAAGTAATTTTTTTGGGTGTTGGTGAGGCATTTGACGAGAAGCTTCCAAACACATCTATTTTGATTCGCTATAGGGTGGGAGCCACCCCTGTCACATTGCTGCTTGACTGCGGCTTTACTGCTCCGCCTCAGTTCTGGAGGGAAGAGCCAGATGCTGATATACTTGACGGTATATGGATTTCCCATTTTCACGGTGACCATTGCCTGGGGATTCCTGCATTATTGGTTCGCTTCTGGGAAGAAGGACGCAAAAAGGCATTAACACTCTTAGGACAAAAGGGCATAGCTACCTTCATGCGCACATCTCTTGATCTTGCCTATCCTGGTATGTATGAAAGATTAGGATTCCCACTTAATTTCAGGGAGGTGGAGCCAGAGAAGGAGGTAACGATTTTTGGCCTTATTTTTCAGGCTGCTGTTACCAGTCATTCCCAAAGAGATTTGGCCTTGAGAATAGACGCACAGGAAAAATCGATCTATTACAGTGGTGATGGCAAGGCCACACCTGAAAGCATGTCCCTTGCGAAGGGCAGCCAACTTATCATCCATGAGGCTTTCTCTTTAGAGGTCGAAATCCCAGGACACGGAACCGTTACGGGATCGATTAAGATGGCGAAACAATGTGGCGCATCTACTCTTGCCCTTGTCCATATACAAAGAAAGGTGCGAAGCAAGGTGATTGATGAGATGCAAAGATTCACGCAGATGGCAGGCTCACTGAACCTGATGGTTCCAGAACCTGGTTTTAGTATAACACTTTAGCGTATAATTTCGGCTCGCTGATAGTGTATGAATTGTGAAGGGAGCCAATGAAAGAAACAAAAAAAGGACAATTGCAATTACAAAATTCTGAAAAGTTTGTGTTAAACTCACGCGATATTTTTATATTTTGACATTCAGGCTATATTTTACTATACTACTAAAAATAAGTGTAGTAACAGCAATAGGCTTCATATCAACAAAAAACGTATCATAGTCTCTATCTATTTCTCTTATAAGGAGTTTTAGAATGACTACTTTCGAGATACAATCGAATGAATCCAGAATTACTGCCCGTTTGATTGAATTGATTAAGAATATGCCCGAAGACGAGCAGCGAACCCTCCTGAAAGACTTAGAGGAAAAGCCATTTGAAGGAAGAAGAAAACATGTAAGGAAACCCTTCCTTATGGCCGTAGATTACTCTACGCAGGATCATATCTACAAGGATTTCATTCAAGACATAAGTACTGGCGGAGTGTTTATACAAACCCATATGCCGTTTACTGTTGGGCAGGAGGTTTCACTGACTTTTCCGCTCCCAAACTACCAGAAACATATCAAGGTTACTGGAGAAGTTGTCAGGTCTACCACACAGGGAGTCGGTGTGAAATTCAAGATGGCCGACCAAGACCAGACGGCGATGATTACATCCCTTTTGGAGTCAATTTAGGCCTTTTCTGGCTCATCAGGTTCTTTCATTGTCTATCTTTCACAAAGGATCTGATCACCATCAGCAGTATCAATTCTTACTGCTCTATCGTGTGATGCCTTCCCGATTCCTATCTCTTTTGAGAACAAAAACGGGCCACGGTGTATAAAATAGTAACTATTGAGGGTATAAAAATATGGATTGATCAACTGAACTGTCTGGTTCCACAACAGATGGTCACCCCACCTTCAAGTGGCATGCGAACTTCTCATGGGAGCGATAAACGGCACAGTGCATGTGGTCATAGATAACCTTCAAGCCATAAAGATTTCTAAAAAGAAAGAGAATTATTTAACGAGATTGAAGGAATTGCACGGTGATTGCAAAAAAAATTATTCAGAGGTGATAGAAAGAATCTCGAAATAGTTCATCAGGCGGTATTATTTACAACAGGATTCTTTTATTATAAATGATGAGACGAATATTACATTCATGCTGCGAATTGTGCGCATGTAACCTTCGATGGGAGAAAATTGATGAAAATCATTGATTTGCGTAGTGACACTGTTACGTTGCCAACGGAACCGATGCGGAAGGCTATGTATCATGCAGAGCTGGGTGATGATGTATATGGTGAGGATCCATCTACTCAACGCCTTGAGAAGATGGCCGCCGAACAGATGGGAAAGGAAGCGGCGCTTCTGGTCTCGAGCGGGACAATGGGTAACCTGATATGTATGCTCACTCATTGCGCCAGGGGAGAAGAAGTAATCCTGGGTGATGCGTCGCATATGTTTATTAACGAAGCTGGTGGCATGTCAGCATTGGGTGGAATACAGCCGCATATTATTCCCAATCAGCCTGACGGTACATTACGTTTAGAGGACATTGAGGCTGCCATTCGTGGCGATAACATACACTTTCCACGCACAAGGCTGATCTGCCTTGAGAACACCCATAACCGCTGCAATGGAGCTGCTCTGACTTCTCAGTATATTGAATCAGTCGCAGCACTGGCAAGACGGTATGACCTCCTATTACACCTTGATGGTGCTCGGATATTCAACGCCGCTGTTGCCTTGGGAGTAGATGTCAAGGAATTAACTCAAAGCGTTGATTCCCTGATTTTTTGCTTGTCAAAGGGGCTTTCCTCGCCAGTTGGCTCAGTTGTGTGTGGTTCGAAAGAATTCATTGCCCGAGCACTACGGACACGTAAGATATTAGGCGGTGGGATGCGCCAGACAGGGGTCATTGCTGCACCAGGAACTATCGCCCTGGAACAGATGGTTGATCGACTGGCAGAGGATCATATCAATGCCCGCTGCCTTGCCGAAGGTATTGCTCAGATTCCTGGATTGTCAATTAACCTCGAAATGGTACAGACGAATATTATTTATTTCGATCTTGTCAGTGATAAAATTGCGATGGATGTGTTCATGAAGCAACTTAAAAAGAAAGGAATCAAGCTATCGGCTACCGGACCATCTCGATTTCGGCTGGTGACGCACTACGGAATTAGCTCAGAGGATATTAATACGACCTTGATGTGTTTAGGGGAGATAATGGGGCAGTCGTAGTTGAGCCCTGAACATACGGTTCTAATGGATTCTAAGATTGATAGTCTCGCAAAAAGTCCTTTTACTCGCTCATGATGCCCATTTTGGGATTCATGAAATGCTTCGCTAAATTCCAAAAACTCGGCCTAAGAGTCTGAGAAGGAGCATGTGTATGTCTTTTTTTGTAATGCCCTATAAATTCACAGTAGTGGGCCGTTTCAAAATGGTGCAAAGCAACATGCCCTTGTCTTCTATTACTCCGTACATATGCACCTTTTTGAAACGCCCCTGAACGGGCCTTTGTTTTGGGCATTTGACAAAAAAAGACATACACATGCTCCTCAAACAGTTTGGCGATTTTAACGCTCAGCATTTCATGAATCACTTTCCAAAAGTGGCCAAAATCGCTCGCAAAAGACTTTCTACGAGTTTGTAAAGATTAAACTAACATATTAAATAATCACGATAAGTAACTGATTATGATATTTAATATACTACGAATAGGCTCCGCGGCACCCCAGAGGAGCTGGTCTCCCACAGTAAAGGCAGCCACATATTCAGGCCCTAAGAGCATCTTTCGCAGTCTACCCACGGGAATGGTCAGTGTAGAGTTTACCGCTGCAGGTGTTAAGAATTGAAGGGTAGATTCTTTATCATTAGGGATTAGTGTCACCCACTGATTACCTTTTTCAATCATCTCAGAGACTTCATCAAGAGGTATATCCTTGTCAAGCTTGATGGTCAGGCCCTGACTGTGGCATCTCATGGCACCCACGCGAACGCATAGACCGTCTACGGGTATCGGTTTTTTTGTTTGCAAAATCTTGTTTGTTTCAGCGGAGCCTTTCCATTCCTCTCTGGTCTGTCCGGATTCCATTGCAGAGTCAATCCATGGAATCAGGCTGCCAGCAAGAGGAGCCGAGAAATTTTCAACTGGAAATGCGTTGCTTCTCAATTCCTTTGTCACAACCTCATCAATGGCTATGGCCGTGGATGCCGGGTCATCAAGCAGGGTTCTGGAGGTATCCCCGAGGATGGTCATTTGGGCAATCAACTCTTTCATGTGCTTGGCACCGGCGCCTGATGCTGACTGATAGGTCATAGAAGATACCCACTCAATATGACCCGAGGCAAAAAGACCTGAAAGGGCCATAAGCATCAGACTCACGGTACAGTTCCCACCCACATAGGTTTTGATTCCTGATGATAATCCAGCGTCTATCACAGCCCTGTTTACAGGGTCCAGGACAATAATGCTATCATCCTTCATACGAAGGGCAGACGCAGAATCTATCCAGTAGCCTTTCCATCCTTGGTTGCGTACTTCGGGGTACACTTTCTTTGTATAATCACCTCCCTGGCAGGTCAGAATGATATCCATTGAGGAAAGGAGCTCGATGTCAAAGGCATCCTTTAATGGAGGAATGTCAAGGCCCACATCAGGGCCTTTCCCATTGACATTTGAGGTAGTAAAAAATATTGGTTCAAAACCTTTAAAGTCCTGTTCTTCTTGCATACGGCCCAGCAGAACTGATCCAACCATACCTCGCCACCCAATAAAACCGATTCGTAACATTATTCCCTCCTTACAACTCGATTTTTTACATAAAATGTTATATAGACGCAATCTTGCCTGGCTTCAAGGAAAAAATTTACCGCTGCCTTTTAATCCCACAGCCTGAAGAGCAGGAATGTGGGCGGCCAATAAGTTATTTCCTTTTTTCAAGCCGCGTCCGGGAGGGCGGCGTCGTTGACATCTCAAGCATATCCCCTAACACATGAGAGACTGATTCATGGATCACCAGGCTTGCCATGGAATCAAGGGGTGTTTCATCGCGATTTATTATCATCAGCTTTGCCCCGCTTTGAACTGCTGTAAGAGGAACAGAAGCAGCAGGATACACAACGAGTGAAGAGCCTAATACGATACAGAGATCACATTCGCGAGCATGCATAATTGCGGTCGCCATCTTTTCTTCAGGCATGGCCTGGCCAAATGAGATAGTATCTGGTTTGAGGATACCGGAGCAATCGTCACAATACGGGACTTTCACGCCTGATTGTATCCGTTGTTGTATTTCATCCCTGTCATATTTTTTTCCACAACTGAGACAGGAAACTGAAAAAGCGGTGCCGTGAATTTCAATGATTTTGTCTGGCGAGTTTCCTGACTTATGGTGAAGCCAGTCGATGTTCTGGGTGACTACCGATAGGAGCTTGCCCATGTCTTCCAGAACTTTAATCGCACGGTGAGCACGGTTTGGGACAGCATCTTTCATAGTCTGGTAAAACTCTGTGCTCATCTGCCAGTATTTTTCCCTGGTGTTTTCATCCGATACAATTTTATCAAAGAAAAAATCTGATGGATCGTACCTGCTCCAGACACCTCCCGGGCTTCTGAAATCAGGAATACCCGATTCCGTACTCAGTCCGGCCCCTGAGAACACGAGAATCTTTTCAGATTTTTGTATCATATCTGCGCCTTTGGCAATCAATGGATCCATGCGCTCTTGTCCCCTCAATTTTTCTTCATGGATGAGTAATTAAGGTCCGCTCACCCACACAGAAAATGGCATCAATTCTGTGCTACAGGGTTTCTTACTATGAATAGCACCTGTGGAGAGAGCTTTGCATAACTTATATTCCCTTAAAGAGGGTGGGTTTTTCTTCAGTTCCGAGGATCTCGGGCTGGTCTTTTCAGCAACTTATCTATGGGAGAGTTTTACCCCCTCCGCATTGCCCCGACATGTCGGGGCCTACGGTTTCCCCCACTGATAAGTTGCGAAAAAACATCGCCCTTACGCCAGCCCAGAAAAGTCCACCCTCTTTTCTTGGGTTACAAAGATTGTCAGGTTGTGCAAAGATCTCGTGGAATCTATTTATGTAATTAGTCGGGTTATCAGGTTCAGGCCTGCCCGCCGGACGGCAGGTGAGATTCAAGGTTTCCCGATGAAATCGGGATTAGTTGCCTCATCTTCATACTGGTCCCCGTCTGACGTCTGCCGGGCAGGTATGTTCATCGTTTTCTCACATTGAACGGTGAACTTGGGAACTTTGAACCTGAGCAGTTACCTATGTATTGGATACAGTCTATATAAAAAGGCTTCCCCATTCAACAGCAAAAAAAGACATCCATGGCCTTTGTGATGCGTTTGAACAGATATAAAATATACCGTACCAAGGCGTATAAAATGGCATGTATACGTTCAAAAGGTGTGGCTGGAGCTGAAAAAGGGGTTTGTAAGGCGCTCTCTGCCAACTGTGGTTGTCGGGCCATGTCCTGGATATACTCGCACATCATCTCCTAAGGGGAAGATCTTTGTTACAGCCCCATCTATCAATTTGTTATGATCTCCTCCAGGAAAATCGGTTCTTCCTATAGAACCTGCAAAAAGGGTATCACCAGTAAAGATAGCGCCAGGAGAATGGAAGCTCACTCCCCCGGGAGAGTGGCCAGGAGTATGAATCACTGAGATACTATAAGTGCCGAAGTGTAGTTCTTGGCCATCGTAGAGATATCCATCTGGTCTAAAATGTAGGCCTGGGGCATCAAGGTTGTGAATGAATAGGGGAGCCTTGGTTATTTGTTTTAGTTCACCAGCACCCCCAATATGATCAATGTGACCGTGGGTAATGAGTATGTAGAGGATCTTCAGAGCATTCTCTGAGATTTCTTTTACAATACGCAATACTTCATCTCCAGGGTCAATTACAACGCCCTCTTTTGTTTCTTTGCAACCTAAAATATAACAGTTAGCCTGATAAGGGCCAACAACTAATTTTCTAAGCATGGTGTATAACTCCATCGTATTGTACTATGTCTGCCATTTACTATGGACACTGCAGCAGGCCATATTTCATCACTTCTTAAGCGTAAAAGATAAGGTAGAATTTTACATTGTCAAGCCATCCCCTTTGCAGAGTAAGAAAGAAATTGATATAGAAGATGAGAGTATGCAATAGTAGCTACCTGAATGCCGTGAGATATTTGCAAAATCCATATTTTTTGATGAGGATGGCAGAAACTGTCAGGTTTTTCAAAGGTCTCGCCGTATGCTTTAAGAGATTTGCATACATTGGTATTGAATACTATGATGCCATGCAGTGTTAGGAAAATGCCTGATCTGATTTTGAGAATACTCAGATAATGTGAGCAGGTGTCGTAGGAGAGTGTAAGATTGGTGTTACCCAAAGAGAAAAAAGAGGAATTTATGGATACAATTAAAATAATGCCCTGTCTTGATATGAAAGAGGGGAGGGTAGTCAAGGGAATCCATTTTGTTGATCTGAAACATGCCGGCGATCCAGTAGAAAATGCGATCTTATATCAAAAAGAAGGAGCCGATGAGCTGGCCATGCTTGATATAGCGGCAACAGTAGAGAGAAGAAAAACCCAACTGGAATGGGTACGAAATGTCTCGTCGGTTATCGATATCCCTCTCACCGTTGGAGGGGGAATATCTGTGTTAGAGGATATTGATGTGGTCTTGAAAGCAGGCGCGAATAAGGTTTCTATGAACAGTGCGGCAGTAAGGAATCCTGATATCATCAGGGAAGGGGCGGAACAATTTGGATCAGAAAGGATCACTGTGGCGATCGATGCAAGAAGGAATAACGAGATGGCCTCTGGTTTTGAGTTGGTTGTTTCAGGTGGTACACAACCAACTGGGAAGGATGCTATCGAGTGGGCCAAACGGTGTCAGGAACTGGGTGCAGGTGTAATTTTACCCACCAGTATGGATGGAGATGGAACACAGGCAGGATATGATCTTGAATATACAAAAGCCATTTCAGATGTCGTTGATTTACCGGTAGTGGCTTCAGGTGGTGCTGGAAAGCTCACACATTTCTATGAAGGGGTGGTTTTAGGTGGCGCACAGATTCTCCTGGCTGCTTCTGTGTTTCATTATCACATCTTAAGCATTAGAGAGGTGAAGGATTATTTAAGGGAAAAGGGATTAAACGTGAATTAAAAATCTTACATAGAAAGAACTGATGACACGCAAAGAATATCTGATGAGGCAGAAGGAGGAAAAGGGGCGAAAACTTTTTGGAATTTTCCCTGCCTACTACCCCAAAGAGATACTCTGGGCTATGAACGTGCTGCCAGTGGAGGTCTGGGATCCGCCACTCGAGGTTAACCATGCGAACGCTCACCTGCAGTCGTATATCTGCTCGGTAGTTAAACTAGGGTTAGAGCTTATACTGCAGGGCAAGTGCAAGGACATAGATGGCTTCTTGTTTCCTCACACCTGTGACTCTATCCAGAATCTGGCCTCTATTGTTTCCGATTACCTGAACCTCGATACGCCCTGCTACTTTTTTTACCATCCCAAGGCTCCGTACAGTGCCGCATCCAGGCGCTACTATCTGGAGGAGCTTAAGGGATTAGTGTTAAGGCTGGAAACACAGCTTGGGGCCCTTGATTTCTCCACACTGAAACAGCAGGTGAAGAAGGGGCATCGGGTGGCCGCACTCCTTAAAGAACTGTATAGGCTCAGGGCCTGTGATGAACTTACCGCCTCTAATACCGATTTTTACCAGATAATCCGAAGAGGTGAATACCTGCATCCTGATGATTTCCTGCCCCTGCTCGAGGAGTTCCTTTCCATCTCAAGGGGCCACGGTCGCAAGGGTCCCTCAGTGATTCTGAGCGGTATTGTGCCAAATCCCCCTGAGATCCTCAAAATCCTGGACGAAATGGGGGTGAAGGTTGCTGACGACGATCTTTTGAATTGTGGCAGACGGCTTCTGTCACCTGAGAGCAGAAACGAAGATCCCTTTGAAGCTATGGCCGAGAATTATTTTGGTATGCCCCCATGCACAACCAAAAACTCGTCTCTGAAAGCACGTGCGGATCATCTTTTTAAAAAAATTGAGCGTAGCAAAGCCAAAGGGGTAATCTTTTATATGGTAAAATTCTGTGAGACTGAGCTATTTGATGTGCCGCATCTTGTAGAAGAGCTGAAAAAGAGGGGGCTGGCTACTCTCCTTATAGACTGCGAGGTAAACCAGGGTCTCAGCGGTCAGTTAGAAACCCGTGTTGAGGCCTTTGTAGAAATGATCAGTTAGAGGATTTTTATGTCATTGCTTAAGAATGTACGTTACCATTTCATGAAAGACCTTGGCGCCCCAGCCCTCATGCGTTTTTCTCGGTTAAAAAAGAAAAAGCGCCCAACAAGTCCCAACCCCAACTTTGGACCAGCACTTAAGAGCACCAATCGTTTAAAGGAGATTATGGCCAGACACTACTTCCTGTCACGCTACACTGAGGGAGCGAAACCTGTGGCCTGGGTAACCAGTGGTGCACCTGTTGAGCTGCTGAGGGTTTTTGATTTCTACACATTCTATCCAGAAAACCACGGAGCTCTCTGTGGAGCGAAAAAGATGGGGCCGGAACTGTGCGCCATAGCAGAGGAACATGGCTATCACCAGGACCTGTGCTCATATGCCCGGATAGACCTAGGGCACTATTTCTCTGGCATAACCCCGGTCGGTAAATTACCAAAGCCGGACCTTTTGTTCGCCTCAAACAATATCTGCCAGACAGTAGTCTACTGGTATAAGGCTTTGGCCCATTACTGGAAGGTGCCACTTGTTCTCTTTGACACGCCGTATAACTTTTCAACTATAACAGAACATGATATCTCTTACATGGTCCGTCAGTTCGAAGAGATGATTCCATTATTAGAGCAGGTCTCCGGGCAGCGTTTCAACTATAAGAAGTTTCAGGGAATTATTAGTATTGCAAAGGAAGGCTCTCTCACCTGGGGTGAAGTTTTGGCTACCATGAAGACCCAACCAGCGCCCATGACAATCTTTGATGCATTTGGACATCTCGCCCCCATTGTTTCGCTGCGCGGGCTGCCTGTGGCCTTGGACTACTATCGTATCCTTCTACGTGAGCTGAAGGAGCGAATTGAGCGTGGTGTGGGGGCTATCCCACATGAGCGCAAGAGGCTCATGTGGGACAACATCCCTATCTGGTATAAGGTACGAGATCTCTCCGATATCTTTGCCGCTCAGGGCATGAACTTTGTTACTGCCACGTATACAAACGCCTGGGCTGAGACTATTTACGATTTAGATGTGAACCGACCATTCGAGTCCATGGCCAAGGCCTACAGCCTCGTAATACTTAACAAAAACCTTACTAATCGCCTAGAGCTTATGGAACGACTTATTAAGGAGTATCGGGTTGACGGCTTAGTGATCCACTCTGCGAGAAGCTGCAAGCCTTATTCGGTGGGTCAGTATGACCTTGGACGCATTTTGATGGATAGGCTTACGGTTCCCTCTGTGGTCATAGAGGCAGACATTACTGATTCCAGGGTGTACTTCGAGGAGCAGACACGCACCCGGATTGAGGCTTTTTTTGAGGCTATGGAGAGTTAGAAGGCAAAATTCTCGATACTTCACTGCCATAGAAGTAAGACTTCGATTGGAAAATAGGGTTATCGTAAAAGAAGTATATGTGGGCCCGCATCATTCCCAAATTTGGCCTTCTTGTCTTGACATCCTCTCCTAATAGTCTTATCTTTTCTAATTAAATTCCTGTTTTACATAGTAGGTAATAGCTGAAAAATAACCATTGTAGGATATACTACTTTATTAAAAAGAGAGTGAAGCATTAACGGAATAGTCACAATGAAAGGAGAATACAAGCATGAAAATTGCACTCGCTACAGATGATAATATGGGGTTAGATGCAGTCGTAAGTCACCATTTTGGTAGGTGCCCCTATTATATAGTGGTGGACGTCGATGACAAGGAAATTAAGGATGTCAAGGCAGTAAAAAACCCCTTCTATGAAAGCCATGGCCAAACTGGTGAGGTACCTAATTTTATACATAGCTTAGGGGTTGATGTAATCATTTCTGGTGGCATGGGGCCAAAGGCTATCGGTTTTTCAACAACTCGGGATACAAGCATTTACAGGAGCTTCCGGCATAGTGGGGGACGTAATAAAAAATCACATGAGTGGCCAGATCGATGGAGCGGTTCCATGTAGCGATCATAGTTCCTCACACCATATCGATGCCCACGAACATGATGAGGCAGAACGATTGAAAGAAGAGATGGTTGCCTTGAGAAGAGACTTGGCAAAAGCTCAACAAATCCTAAAAAAATTAGAGGAAAAAAGTGAAAAAGGAAAGGTAAACAAGGAGGTGAAATGATAATGAAAAATCAGCGTTTTCAACTAAGAAAAAAGATTTTTCTGGGCTTGGTTATTGTCTTTTTTTCAGCCTTCTGGCTTAGCCAGAATGCCATAGCAAAAAATGGCATCCCCGATAGTTTTGCAGAGTTGGCAGCTAAACAGGCCCATGTGGCTGTGAATATTTCTACGACAAAGATAGTTAAGTCAATACAGAGGCTTTCTCCCTTTCAGAGCAGGGAGTTTAAGGATTTTTTTGGGGATGAGTATTTCCGTCACTTCTTTGGCCAAATACCTGAACAGGAGATGAAACAGAGAAGCCTCGGTTCGGGTGTCGTTGTGAGCGGAGACGGCTACATCTTGACTAATAACCATGTAGTCGCAGATGCAGATGAAATCCTGGTCACACTTTCTGATAAAAAGAAATACGAGGCACAGATCATTGGTAGAGATCCGAAGACCGATCTTGCCCTGATAAAGATCAAGACAGAAAACACTATCCCAGCTGCCAGACTCGGAGATTCAGATAAGCTGATGGTAGGTGATTGGGTTGTGGCTATTGGAAATCCTTTTGGTCTCGGAAGTACTGTAACCGCAGGCATTGTAAGCGCAAAGGGACGGGTAATAGGTGCAGGACCATATGATAATTTTATTCAAACAGATGCCTCAATAAATCCTGGAAATTCAGGTGGACCGCTGTTCAATCTCAATGGAGAGGTTATAGGAGTTAACACAGCTATTGTGAGCCAAAGTGGGGGAAATGTAGGTATTGGTTTTGCTATACCGATTAACATGGCGAAATCCGTTATGCCCCAGCTAAAAGAGAAAGGAAAGGTTATAAGAGGTTGGCTCGGTGTGAGCATTCAAGTAGTTACACAAGAGATTAAGGAAAAATTCGGCCTCAAAACGGAAGAAGGGGCCCTCATAGGAGAGGTCACGAAAGGCAGTCCTGCTGATAAGGGAGGCCTGAAGAGGGGAGATGTAATAATCAACTTTGACGGTAACAAGGTTAAGGCGATGAATACCCTGCCCGCTATGGTCGCAGAAACACCAGTAGGCAAAGAGGTAGAGATACTCATAATCAGAAAGGGGAAAGAAAAACGACTCACGATCACAATAGGGGAGCTGGAAGAGGATACAAGAGTTGCTGCCACTATCCCTGAGATAGAGGAAAGTTTTGGGTTGTCTGTTCAAGAACTTACCCCTGAAATTGCGGAAAGCTTGTCTTTAAAGGGTGAGAAGGGAGTAGTTATATCAGGCATAAAGAAAGGCAGTCCAGCTTCTGATGCAGGATTGGAACGAGGTGATCTGATTCAGGAGATAGAACATGAGCCGGTAGAAAACGTAAGTGATTATAAAAGGATAATGAAGGAGTCGTCATCAAAAAAACAGATCCTCATTGTGATAAAACAGAGAGGTCATTCGAGATATGTGGTGCTAAAAAGAGATAAGAAGTAACATTTTTGCATCACTTTATTGACTTTGTATGTAGATAGCAGTCCATATACTATCAGAAAAGACATAATGCCTTTTCTGATAGTATTATATGATTAAAAAAATTTTATTGTATAATTATCCTTATTTGATATATACACCCAGGCAGGTTTCTTTTCTTTTTCAAAATTAGTATTCTTTATCCACATCAGGTCCATGTATTGTGGACCTGAATCGATTGCCACCATTCCCAATAACTTTGAACTATATGAAATGAACAACAGTTTTTTTTCGAAAATCCAATATAGCATAAATAAAACTATCCTTGCCTTCACCCGTCGTGAACATTTTTTTATGATCGTGATGGGTGGGATTGCAGGTGCAGTGGGGGGATATGCAGCTATCGGTTTTCGAAAGATAATTGCGATAGCTTCCCAATTAGGGTGGGGAAATGTAACCGGGATGGAGGGAAAAGATCTGTTACATATGACCCTCGCAGCACCCTTTTGGAGTAAGCTCGTTATCCCAGCAACAGGTGGCCTTCTGGTAGGGATAATCGTCTATTTCTTTGCACATGAGGCAAAAGGGCATGGTGTGCCAGAGGTGATGGAGGCAGTTGCCCTAAAAGATGGGAGGATGAGAACTCGCGTCGTCTTTGCAAAGGCCTTTGCATCTGCTATTTGTATAGGTTCTGGTGGCTCGGTAGGCCGTGAAGGGCCTATAGTACAAATTGGTTCTGCAATTTCTTCGGCTATTGGAAGATTGATTAAAGTGTCTGGAGGCCGTCTTCGAATTTTAGTAGCCTGTGGTGCAGCGGCAGGTATTGCAGCTACCTTTAATGCCCCCATGGCCGGTGCCCTGTTCTCTTTAGAAATTATACTGAGTGAATTAGCTGCATTACAGTTTATTCCTATAGTAGTTTCCTCGGTCATTGCTACTGCCCTATCCAGGCACTACCTGGGAGATTTTCCTGCCTTTAAGGTCCCCCCTTATGCTCTTTTGCACAGTAGTGAGTTATTACTATATCTAATATTGGGAGTCTTAGCAGGGGTGGTTGCCTATATCTTCATTCGTCTCCTTTACGGTATGGAAGATTTTTTTGAACAATGGAAATTGCCTGAATTTATTAAGCCCGCTATTGGCGGAACTATTATCGGATGCATTGGGATTTTTTTCCCTCATATCTTTGGTGTAGGATATGAATCAATTTCCCAAATCTTAAATGGTGAGGTAGTAGGGATTATGCTTTTAGGGCTCCTGATCGCTAAGATATTGGCTACCAGCATTACACTTGGATCAGGTAGTTCAGGGGGTATATTTGCCCCTTCGCTGTTTATGGGGGCAGCGTTAGGGGGTGGCTTTGGCCATGTTGTTCATACACTTTTTCCATATACTACCGCATCCCCTGGTGCATATGCCTTAGTGGGTATGGGTGCAGTTGTTGCCGGTACTACCAGAGCCCCTATTACCGCGATGATCATAATCTTTGAGATGACATCCAATTATCTCATAATACTGCCTTTAATGTTTGCATGTACTATAGGACTGGTGATCTCAGCACAGCTTTCAAGAGAGTCAATTTATACTCTCAAATTAGTCCGAAGGGGAGTAAATATCTATGGTGGAAAGGAACTCAATGTACTTAAGCGTCTCAAGGTTTCCCAGGTGATGATTCCTGATATTGAGCTGGTATCTCCCTCGGCACCCTTGGCCGAACTTGCTACGAGGATGATGGCAAGTTCCCATACCCACTTTTTTGTGGTTGGGGATGATAACCGAATACATGGTCATATCTCACTTGAGAATTTACGACCTATTCTAAAGGATTATGAATCTGTTCGTGATGTTGTAATTGCCTCAGATCTCATGGACCAAGAAGTAACAGTGGTAAATACGAAAGAATCCCTTGATATGGTTATGCAGCTCTTTGGGAAATTTGAGCTTGATCAGATTCCCGTTGTAGATAATGGGCAGTTGGTTGGAACAATACGAAGGAGTGATCTGATAGAAACTTACAATCGGGAAATCTTTAAATTAGATATGGCATCTGGCTTGGCAACGTCTCTTCGACTTCAACAAAAGATACACTCGCAGAAGTTGGCTTTACCGGGAGGGTTCCTGGTATCGGAAATTACTGCTCCCAGTATTTTTATAGGGAAGAGCTTAAGTGAGTTAAGGCTTCGGCAGAGTTATAGGGCTACCGTTTTAACAATCAAAAGGCAGCCGGAAGATAGAAGTAATAAGATTTCATATATGCTTCCCACACCTTCGACTATAATAAAAGAGGGAGATAGCCTTATCATTTTTGGCTTGAAGGAAGATTTTTCCCGTTTTCCACATGACTGATAGCCATCGCCTTACGATTGCTTTACGCACATGAAGGAACGTCCAAGAATAAAGATCCTGTTTTCAAAAAATATCATAAACGCAGGATGTCTAAAAAATGGGTTGACAATCTTTAGCGACAGGGATAGAAATGGAGACAAATTTCAACATATAAATAGAGAAAGAAGGTATCCTATTCAATGAACCATTACGAAACAATTTATATTGTAAACCCCACTTTGGACGATGACTCTTTAAAAGAGGCAATTGATAAATTTTCGGATCTCATCAAAAAGCTAAAAGGCTCTATTGTAAAGGTTGATGAGTGGGGAAAAAGAAAATTAGCCTACGAAGTTAAGCGATTTGATAAAGGCTACTATGTCGTATTAGATTTTTGCGCTCTTCCTAAAATGTTAACAGAGTTAGAGAGGAATCTGAAATTAGATGATCGAATCTTAAAATATATTACCGTAAAGATTGATGAAAATGTTGATCCGAAGGATTTAGTAAGTAAGGAGAAGGAAATAGAAGATACAATGGAAGAGAGCCACAATGAACACGTTGAGGAAAAATAATGACCTTTAATGATACCTTTAATTATCAAAGAAAAAGAGTTTTTATTAAGCACAAGATCTGTCGCTTTTGTGCTGATTCAAGCCTAAAGATCGACTACAAAGATTCAAAGAATCTTGCAGCTTTTACGACCGAAAGAGGTAAGATCATACCTCGAAGAATTTCTGGCAACTGCGCTAAGCATCAAAGAATACTGGCGTTAGCTATAAAAAGAGCGAGAAATATTGCCCTGTTACCTTTTACTACGGCAAAAGTAAAGACGAAGGAATATAGGGAACCGTAAGAGTTAACTTTGAGGTATATAGAGTTATTTTCTACTTCCCCAAGCCCTTGTTATTCTTTATTTACCTTTCTTTACGGAAATTGTAGTTCCTTACCTTACTATTTACAAAAAAATTAGAATGGAAAAAAGGCATGAAAATTATTTTATTACAAAATTTTGAATCTCTTGGTTTTGAAGGTGATATCGTAGATGTCGCTAAGGGGTATGCAAGAAATTATCTCATTCCAAAAGGTACAGCCATTGAGGCCAATAACGCGAATTTAAAGGCCTTGGAGATGAGAAAAGGTAAAATAACGACTCGACGTATGAAGGATAAAGAGGAAGCCGAAAGAGCCGCGGAAAAGGTCTCTCAGATAACCGTAACGATGATACGTAAGGCTGGTGAAGAGGGCAAACTTTACGGTTCTGTCACAAGCAGAGATATTGCTCAAGAGCTCGAAAGGGAAGGTATTAGTGTAGATAGAAGAAAAATTGTTACGGATGAGGCAATTAGAACTCTTGGGGAGTTTGAAGTCGCTATTAAACTCCACCCAGAGGTTATGACTAAAATAAAAGTCATTGTTGAGAAAGAGGAAGAAAAGGCGTAAGCTGATGGCTATGCCTAAAAAGAAAGAAGATGCGGTTTATTCTCCCTATAAGGTCCCCCCACATAATCTGGAGGCTGAACAGGCTATAGTGGGAGGGATATTAATCAATAATGATGCGCTTAATCAGGTTGTGGATATCCTCTCTGGCGAAGATTTTTATAGAGAGGCCCATGCACTCATATATGAGGGAATGCTTACCCTATATAATAGGGATGATCCGGTAGATGTAATAACCCTTTCCCAGGTGTTAAAGGAAAAGGGTGCCCTGGATAAGGTAGGAGGGACGGAGTATTTAGCCTCTCTGGCAGAGGCAACAGCAACTTCTGCTGGAATAATGTATCATGCTGAAATTGTGAAAGATTTATCTATACGAAGAAATCTGATTCGACAATGTTCTCATATATCTGAAGTGTGTTTTCAGCCTGGCAATGATACTGAAGACATTCTTGATTCAGCCGAACAGTATATATTTGAGATAGCTGAAAGGAATATAGATCAACACTTTTTACAGCTCGATGAAGTTGTCAAGAACAGCTTCAAGAAAATAGAAGCCACTACGGGCAGTAATATAACAGGTATTTCAACCGGATTTACCGATTTTGATAATCTCACCTCCGGCCTTCAACGCTCTGATTTTATCATTATTGCTGGGAGGCCAAGCATGGGTAAAACAGCATTGGCCTTAAATATTGGACTTAATGCTGCACTTGTAGATAAAGTAGGTGTAGCGATATTCTCACTTGAGATGTCAAGCCTCCAACTTGGCATCAGGCTATTGGGCTGTGATGCTATGATAGATGCATGGAAATTAAGGAAAGGAGCTCTGCAGGATGATGACTACCTTCGTTTAACAGACTCGGCCAATAGACTTTCAGAGTTACCTATATATATTGACGATTCGTCTGGTTTGTCTTCCCTGGATATAAAGGCAAAGGCCAGACGATTGAAAAAAAAGCACAATATATCGTTAGTTATTATTGATTACCTCCAATTAATGCAGAGCAAAAAGGCGGTTGAATCAAGACAGTTGGAGATTTCTGATATATCAAGATCTTTGAAGGCTCTTGCAAAGGATTTAGATATCCCTGTTCTGGCAGTTTCACAGTTGAACAGGAAGGTTGAGGACAGGCCCAATAAGAGACCGATGTTAGCTGATTTGAGGGAGTCAGGCGCTATAGAGCAGGATGCAGATCTGATCTTGTTTATTTATCGAGAAGAACTGTATAATCGGACAGAGGAAAACAAGGGAAAGGCAGAACTTATTGTTGCCAAACATAGAAATGGTCCTACTGGCTTGGTTCCTTTGACATTTAGGGAAAAATATACAAAATTCCAAAATTACTATAAAGATGATTTAGTAGAAGGGTGAGAAAGAAAAACATTTGTTGAATGACAACTTTCATATAACAACTTGAGGCATAGCCATAGAGAAGGTATATGGAAAAATTGGTGGTCTCAAGGCCAGCCATTTAAAAAGACTCCACACTATTTATAGACGACGCATCTCAGAAGATGCGATAGTTTCTCGTGAGATAGCACGCCGATTAGCTGAAATTTCCTCAGACATTAAGAGACAGGTAGCACTCCTTGTAGGAAGAAGAGGGGATGTGGAATATGTGGTTGTGGGTAATGATCACAGCATTCTTATTCCTGATTTAGCTCGGTTTAGATCTGGCGTTGGTAGACTTAAAGGCCTTAGGTGTATCCATACTCATCTCCATGGAGAGCCATTAAGTCAAGAAGATTTAATGGATTTAGCCCTCCTAAAGCTGGATTTAATGGTGTGCCTAAACATTACCAGTAATGGTGTTCCTGCTGATCTTTATTATGCCCATATCCTTCCCAAAAATAATTCAGGGCAGCCATGGATCATAGAACATATACCTGATATTGGCAGACTCGATCTCAATTTTTTAGAATTTATAAGAGATCTTGAAGCTCAGCTTGCCAAAACCGGAACACACATCGGTATGGAAAAAAAAGAAAGGGCTGCCCTTGTAAGTGTAAATAAGTCCTCGAGGCAGGAGGCAGAGGAATCACTTGAGGAATTAAAAGAGCTGTCAATCACTGGTAATCTCCTGGTTGTAGATTCTATTATTCAGAGAAAAACACATTTTGATTCACGGTTTCTTTTAGGGAAAGGAAAACTAAGCGAATTAGTTGTACGTTCTCTTCAAGCAGGTGCAGACCTCCTAATCTTTGATGGTGAGCTCACCCCTGCACAAGTCAGGGTTCTGACAGATTCCACGGAAATGAAGATGATTGATAGAACACAGTTGATATTAGATATATTTGCTAGAAGGGCAATCACACGAGAAGGAAAAATTCAGGTAGAACTTGCTCAATTACGGTATGTGTTGCCCAGATTAATTACCAAAAATACTGCAATGTCAAGACTTACTGGTGGGATAGGCGGGAGAGGACCAGGAGAGACAAAGCTGGAAATCAATAGGAGGAGGGTAAGGGATAGGATTACCCTGTTAAATAAAGAATTGGCAGAGATCAGATGCCAGAGGAAAGAGAGAAGAAAAAAAAGAAAAAATAGGGGTGTGCCGGTAATCTCAATTGTCGGGTATACAAATGCAGGAAAATCCACCCTCCTTAATGCCTTTACAGGAAGTCATGTAAAGGTAGAAAGCAGGCTTTTTGTAACACTTGATACTGCGAGCCGCTATCTCAGGCTGAAGAAGAGGGATGCCATTATCACTGATACAGTCGGTTTTATTAAGGATTTACCAGAGGATCTTTTTAAGGCCTTTGCTGCGACCCTTGAGGAACTTCATGAAGCAGATCTTCTCCTTCATGTAGCAGATATGAGTAATTCAAGATTGGAAGATCAGATAGAATCAGTAAAAAAAATCTTGGACAGTCTTGATCTAACTGAGATACCAACTATTTTAGTGTTAAACAAAATCGATAGGCTGAACAAATCCCAGATCGATCATTTCGCTACGAGACTCGGTGGAATCCCGATATCAGCTATACGTCCATCTACCCTACCAAAACTGAGAAAAGCGATTGAAGGTAGTATTTTCTGACATCCATACTCAATCCGCCTGATTACGCACCAACCAAGAGAGGCTGTTTTTTATTATGACGCAGTCATGCCCTGCCAGCTACTAGATTTGATTTTTTGTCGATTTCTAGTAATAATAAGACTTTGGCATGAAGGAATAGAATTTATTAATCTCGTTCCTTGGACTGGGTCAAGGGTAAAGAGTGTGGTTGAAAGTGCATCAGCTTCTATTGCAGTGGGGGCCTGAACAGAGACACTCGCATTAATAAGAGGTGATAACCCGGTTTTGGGATTGACAATATGATGAAAGATTTTTTCCTTGTCAAAAAATACCTCATAATTACCAGAGGTGGCTATAGACCTGTTTGTGATAGCGACTATGTCAGGGTAATTTTTTTTCTTTAGCGGGTCTTCGATAGCTATTTTCCATGGTCTGTTATTGCCTTTGTCACCTATTGTCCTAATGTCTCCCCCTGCATTGATAAGTGCATGTTTGATCCCCTGTTTCATTAGTGTCTCAATTGCCTTATCCACAATAAAGCCTTTCGCAATACCATCCAGCGTAATTCCCATGCCATCCTTTTTAAAGGACATATCATTTCCATGTAAAGAAATCAGTTCGGCATTAACAAGTTCCAAGAGCTCAGCAATCTTTTCCTTATTTTGGATAACCTTTTTTTGGTCTTTAAAAGATTGAGCCAATAGATCTAAGACTGGTTTCACAGTAATATCAAAAAAGCCATTACTGATTTGGTGATACTGCAAGGATTTTTTAATAACAAAGGAAAGTTCAGGAGGAACGTTATTACAAAATCCGTCACGGTTCAGGAGTGCTACAGGGCTATCAGAATCAAACCGGCTCATTATCTTTGTAAGTCTTTCTATCTCTTTAAAGGCTAAGGCGATAGATTCCTCTGCATGGTCTTTGGAGGGATTAACAGTGGTTATCGACACTATTGTTCCCATGCCTGTCCTGGATCTTGAGACCTTATATAGATTTTTATCAAACTTTACTGCTTCGGCAGAACGTATCCCTACAGGGAATGTTGCCAGCCCCAGTCCAAACATACCAGAAATTTTCAGAAAATCTCTCCTTTTCATACATCCGTGCTCTATGCATTTATAGGATTCTCTATGCATTGTATTCCTCCAGGATAAATTTTGTTACCCATCGATTTTTATGTGAATAATATTACATTTCTCTTAAATCTAAAATTCGAGATACCCTATATCATTTGAATAAATAGATTACAAGATCTTTTTCTTATTAATTTTTTACTCACTATTCTTTACTGTCATCTCATACAATAATTTTTTGTTTTTTAATGGATACAATAAATGTTACCTGTTTTCCATGTAGAATATGTTCTTCAGATTGTCTCCTAAGATTGGCAAAGTCTGCTGTCTCAAGGAAAGACCTAAGAAGCTCTATTTTTCCCTCAAGCCTTTTATCCTCTTTTCTTTTTTTAAGATAGTTATTCACATTTTTCCAGTATTCCCTTTTCGCCACAGTCTCAATACAATGAGATACCGTTGGAGTCAGCACTATTCGGATTGCCATTGTAGTATATCCCCTCATTTTTCTGTCGTTGTATTTGTCATATCTTGATCCTAAACTCTTTCGTCCCGGTGGGACTCAGTCTCCATCACTTCTTAACCCTGAATCTCGATTTTATCAGGAAACCCTTAGAACGTTGAACCTATAGTAGTTACATATAGTATATTTTTCATTGATAAAACCACGCTATAGTGCTATAAATTTTTTAAATTATATCGCAGCAGAGTTGATCACATATATATAATCAGCCAGGAGGTAGGAGTGTGACGACAAAATTTATTTTTATCCTCTTTATTAGTATTTTTATTGGATCATCTTTTGGTCCGCTTTTGGCTCAGAATAGAAAAGGCTCTGAAATAACCGTTGGAGAGAGCATTAAAGAAATTTTAGATTCTGTCAATGAAATCATAACGTCCGGTATCCAGGCTGCTGAGAAAGAATTAAAGGAATTTCAAAAGGAATTAAAAGAAAAAGGAGGCGCTGTCCATAAAAAGGCAGAGAATTCCATAGTGGAGAAACTTCAAAAAATACTTGTGGAACTAAGGAAAATAGAAAAGGCCCTGAAGGAAAATCTGGCAGAAGGAAAAGACCTCTCAAAAGAGAAACGTGAGCAATATAGAAATAATCGGCAAAACCTGGAAGAAAAGGTAGCCCAGCTTAAAAAGAGAATAAAAAAGTTCGCTGAAGATATAGAAAATGAATACAGGTTACTAAAAGAGCCTATCAGTAAAAGAGTTCAAGAGCTTCTTAAGGAGATGGAAAGGGCTATTAATCGCATGCAAGAAAGGCTGAAAAGGAAGCACACTACTGATAAAACCCTCTCCATATGATGTAGTATAGCTGCGAGTTGTTATTCAAATTTTAAATTTATGGTGAAAATTCTATTCGAGTCTTTTTCTTTCAATTGTAACCTGAGTAATTGGGCGGACTTGGCCTCTCCAGGAAAGAATATAAAGCCATAACTAAGGTTATTGGGAGAAAGAGATTTATTTTTCAAGCTTTTGCTTTCAAAGTCTTCCATGACCTCTCTTCGGGCCTGATATGCTGAGTCATAGCCTTTTAAACCGCCTGCAGTTCCTCCTGCAGCAGCACCTATAGCTGCTCCCTTTCCTGCTGCAGAGGCAACATTTTCACCAGTAACAATACCAATAGCTGCTCCAATGAGTGCACCAGCAGTCGCAGACATTACACCTGCATAAGCTCCTTCCTGAAAGATCTTTTTGGTTTGCGCGTATTTCGTTACCCGCTCGTATGCAAATTTATCTGTTAACACAGGCCAGAGGTTACCTTCTTTATCCTGAAGAAATGTTTGATTGGCAACAATATATAGTCCTTTTTGGCCTTGGTTATCTGCCACAATTTGAACCGGAAGCATGCCGGCTGACCTTACATCAAAACCAAAGGCCTCTTGGGCTTCCTTTTCGTCAACAAAGGCTCTTGAGCCGATTATGGTATTCGCAACCTGGGTAGTATTTGGATACGCAGATGGATGCTTAAATGAGAGTGGCCTTGCCTTGTAAGAAGGGGCGCAGCCTGCTGGAAAGATAATAAGGGTAATAATTAAATATATTAGATAACTCTTTTTCATAATTATTTTCTCCATTAGTTTATACGTATAAATAATAAGATATTTACACTAAATGTCCAGTTTTTTTCTTGTTTGCGATTATTTATTAGTAAGGTTACGTAATGAGATATGGTGAAGTAAAAATAGCAGTAAGCCTAAAATAACAGTAGGTATAAATCCTGCAGCATGAAGAAGGATGGCCATTGATAATGCCTTTTCCTTACTGATACCATAAAAGATTAACGCATATTGGCATGCCACATGAAATGTACCGATATAGCCAGGCGCCGATGGCAATGTGACACTAAGGCATAGTAGTATCAGAATAAAAAAGGGGGCTAAAAAAGGCAGTGATATACCCATTGAAAAACCAAGGATATAAATCTGAAATGCAGTAAGACACCAGAGTGTGAGAGAGTAAAATATTACTGCCAAAAGTTGAGATGGGCCTTTAACAAGGACGAGACCGTTGCTGAAACCTTTCAGAATGTCAATGATCCTCTGTTGTATGGTATGTGGCAAAAAGAAAAGAAAACGTCCAAAGACAGTGAGAAAGGTGTGGGTCTTTTTTTTCAGCCCGATAAGGAGAAAGATTGAAATGATAAAAAGAATTAACAGGAAAAATCCTCCTGTTTTTAGGGCCTTTTCCATTGATTTCCATTCGGAAGGGAAATCATTAAAAAGGATAACAAGTAATACCATTAGAAGTATGGTAAAAACATCAAAGAGTCTCTCAATAACAATGGTTGCTAATGAGGAACTTTTACTTATGTTTTCCATACGTCCAATGTAGTTTGCCCTTATAAATTCACCCAATCGTGCGGGAAGAACACAGTTTGCGGCAAAACCTATAACTGTGGAAGAAAATAGGCTGAACAGACCGATTTTTTTTATTGGCTCTAAAAGATGAAACCATCGTAAGGCCCGTATAAAATAGAAGGAAAAAGTTAACACGACAATTGGGATAAAAAAAAGAATATTAGTTGATTTAATGGATAAATACAGGAGGTTTAAATCCACATTATGGAATGCAATATAGAGAAATGCGACACTAATTAAAAGACCAAGCCAGAATTTCCATTTCATAGTGTATCTTTTTTCTTTTGAAAGAATTCTCGTGCCTGATTAACATCTTGATCGATCTGCTGGGAAAGCTCTTTGCTGCTCGCAAAAGTTATTTCATCCCGTAGGCGGGAGAGGAAATTAACCTTAATCTTTTGATTTACTATATGAGCTGATAAATTAAAAATATAGGTCTCAACCGACAAGGTTTTATTCTTAAACGTTGGATTGTAGCCAATGTTGGTCAATCCTTGATACGTCTTGCCGCCTATATCTATTAAAACAATATACACACCCTCTTTTGGTATTAGCTCATCAGTCAATCTTAGGTTTGCTGTGGGGTAGCCTAATAAAGAACCACCCCTATTCATTCCCCTAATAACCTTTCCTCTTATCTGGTAATTCCTTCCAAGTAATTTTTTTGCACCAACTACATTTCCTTCCATAATAAGGTTTCTGATTGATGTACTCGATACCAAAACATTTTCTACATACACAGGATCTACTTGCTGGACATTAAAATTGAACAGGGAACCCATTTCCCTCAGGACTTCTATATTACCTTGTCTGTTATGGCCAAAGGCATAATCATAACCGACTATTATTTCTTTAACCCCTAATTTATCCACCAAGATATCTTTTACAAAATCTCTGGCTGAAATAGCAGCAAATTCTGCGGTAAACTCTATTATAAGAAGTAAGTCGATCCCTTGATTTATTATCAGTTCTATCTTTTGTTCTAAAAGCGTTATGAGTGGTTTAGCCTTCGTGGGAAACATTACCTTTATGGGATGTGGTTCAAAGGTGATAGCCACAGATGTTCCATGTAAATCCCTGGCCCTCTCTATAATTTTTTTAAAAATTTTCTGATGTGCCCAATGGACTCCATCAAAGTTTCCTATAGTAACTACAGGGTTTGTAATATCTTGGGGGAGATTATTGAGATTACAAATAATGCTCATACAATGAGGATCCTTTTTTTATACCTTGTGAGCGTGTTGGCCTTACACTTTATTTTCAATGCTTACATTAAATTCAGCGTCAGGTAATTATCAACACTCTTGATCACCTTTTTAAGTTCTTGAGTTTCTGTAAGAGATGCCCAGGTTATCTGTATCCCTGAGTAATTTGCAAAAGGAAGAGACAACGACGGTCTATATCTGCACTTCCTATATGCATTTTTGCTGAAAGTTCTTTATCCTATTTCTTATTTATTAACAACCTTTAATCTTAACCGTTCACAGCTTCACAGGTTCAAGGGTTCAGAGTTGACCTAAAATCTGAACCAGCAATACGTAAGTGCTGAATATAGAAGGCATAAGAATTGAACTATTTGAGCATATTGATCCGCCTGCCGTCTGGCGGATTGAGGCATGGTAGTGCCATTCGTGGTTTTATCAAGCACTTTCCAGCCTATGAGCAAGGTTATTGAAAGAAGGGTAACCTTGAACGGTGAACTTAGAACCTTTGAACACTTACCTGTAATCTAATGTGTTTTTAATGTATTTTTTTGTCTTTATTGTGTGAGTGCACACAATGTATTGGATACAATAGCTATTTCAATAATCTCATAGCGGAAAGGAATAAAGTTGTGATAACAGAAGGGTACTGCTTATTTATGGGAGTTAAGCTTAAACAGTATTTGTAATCCATCTAATGTCAAGAATTCTTCAACATAATCGATGTTCTCAGCTTCTGATTTTATCAATGTGGCAAGGCCCCCTGTTGCAATAACGGTAAGATTAGATCCCATCTCTTTTTTTATACGATTTACTATTCCGTCAACGAGGCCAGCATAACCATACACAAGGCCTGAATTTATACTGCTTATGGTTTCCTTGCCTATTACAGTTTTAGGTTTGTCAAATATCTCAACTCGAGGTAGCTTAGAGGCCTTTTGAAAAAGAGCCTCAGCAGAGATGATTATGCCAGGGGCTATTGCTCCCCCCTCATAGGCACCTTCAGAGGATATGTAATCAAAGGTCGTAGCTGTACCAAAGTCTACCACAATGAGGCCCGTTTTATATTTCTGGTATGCAGCTACTGCATTAACGATCCTGTCAGCACCAACCTCTTTTGGATTATCATATTTAATGGCCAATCCTGTCTTTATATCCGGGCCAACAATCATTGGTTCATG
>DATKWM010000008.1:0-4521 GCA_035529575.1 Desulfatiglandales bacterium | reverse complement strand
ATTACTTTTATAGGCAACTGCTATGATGAGCCTGATAGGTACCCATTATCGGAGTTCCTTTTAAAAGCTATACCTACTGAAATCATTAATCAAATAAGATTTAAGCCTTAATCTTGACCAACTAATTTGGAGAAGATCCATCTTTTAAAATACCTAAAGTTCTTCAAGGAGTCATTATTTCTATTGTGCCACGGACAACAAACAACGGACAACCTACACTACTGAAAACTGCCCCTGCCCAAATAGTGGGGGAAGTATCTTTAGACCAGATTTTCCACGAAGTCTTCCTTCTATCATTGCAAGCTTGGCATGAGAGTATGAGTTCGGAAAGACGATTTGAAGCCTTTTAGGCTCTATATCCTGGATTCTCATTTTTGCAAAAATCTCCGCCAATCTATTTGCTGGATAAATCAGGGCCAATCTACCTCCTGGTTTGAGAAGCGCCTTACCTGCAAACAAAATATCATCTACCTTAGTTGATAGCTCATGCCTGGCAATAGCCTTGCTGAAATCAGGGTTAATTCGGCCGCTTTTTTGTCGTCTATATGGGGGATTACACACAACCATATGCGCAAATGCTGGACCCATAGGGAGGTGTCTCAGGTCTCCACGGATTATTGCCATTTTTTTCTCTAATTTATTAAGCACAATATTCCGCTGAGCCTGAGAGGCGAGCTCCTCTTGAAGCTCAAGGCCGACAATAAAGCCCACTTTCCTTTTGACAGCCAGAAAGAGGGAGATGATTCCACAGCCGGCACCGAGATCAACAACAACATCCTCACTCCTAACAGAGACAAATTCGGCTAAAAGTAAGGCATCGACAGAAAATCTATACCCCTGCCGAGACTGGATGATTTGCAATTTACCATTTAGAAAACTGTCTATTGTCTCATTTGCTTTCATAAGCCACGTTATAATTGTCTACTGTCTAGGGGTATAGACAGTCTCATAGGGATCTATTTTGTTGAATACCAGTCCACTTAAGATCTTGGGATGAAAATAGGTGGATTTCCGGGGCATTATAAGGGAATTTCCTGTTATTTCCAGAATCTGCTCTATTTTTGTGGGATTCACTAGAAATACCATCTGATAATCTCCTGAGTGGACTGAGGAAAGAGCCCCATTGGTGTTACTCTCGTATTGAATCATCTTTTCATTATCCAGATCATCCCTTTTAATGCCGAGTATTCTTTGTAATACAAGGCGAGATAAGACCAGAACATCAAGTTTTTTGATTGAGGGATGTACATCATCACCTATCTCTTTCCTGGCCTTTGATTTCAAACATAGTAAGTAGTAATTTTCAGCTCCTGAGTGGTAAAAACCGATAACAGCAGTGTTTTGGCCATATTTTTTTAATTTATCAAGAAAAACCCTTGTTACAGCTTTCTGGGTATTAGCTGAAAAAGGAAAGGTAGAAACTTCAAACCATTTTTTAGCAGAGGAAAGAAATTTTTCTATCTTAAAATCCGGGTAGAACTTAAATAACCGGTGAGATGGTAAGATTGTCAAACCCTTGTCAGTTATATTGGTCAAATACATCATGACATACTCATATACCCTGTCAAGCTGATGGTTACCATATCTGGCCCTCATGGAGTTTCTAAAATTACGAGCTGATTCATAGCGATGATGGCCGTCGGCAATTATAATTGATTTTGATGACATCTTTGTAACGATATCCGTTATAATTGAATCACTGGTGATCTCCCACATCTTATAGTAATATCCATCGATGTCCCTGAAGGATATTGCAGGAGGAGAACCCGTTATTGTCGTATATATACTCCCAATTATATTGCCCTCATCCTCATAGAGACCAAACACCGGACTAAATTGTGCATTGCATGCCCTCATCAGCCTTAGCCTATCTTCTCTATGATAAGAAAACGTTCTTTCATGAGGCAAAATAACAGATGAATCATTTTCTTCTATCCGTATCAGGGCTATAAATCCCCATCGAGTCTTTGTTTCTATAGTATCTGGCGATTCATATTCAATGGAGGTAAGATAAATGGAGGGAAATTGATGTCGAACAAGAACCTCCTCTGATTCCCATCTATCCAATAGATCTGCTGCCCTGGTATATCTATTATCCCAATCAGAATCACCCGTCTTTCTCTTTCCCAAAATAAGTCTGACAATATTATAGGGATCCTTGTTGTAGTAGGCGTCCTGCTCCCTCTCTGAAATGACATCATAGGGTGGGCACACGATCCTCTCAATATTTGGTATCTTATCAATATTATAGGTCATTCCTCTGAAAGGAAACACAATAGCCATATGTACAATTCCTTGATGTCAGTCCTAATAGAGCTTTACTTTTGATTATCTTATTCTATAAATTAAGTTTATTATTATAGGATTAATGAGCAAAAAACAATGGGAGGAAACAAAAAAATTTTATCTACTCAACATTTGAAGGGCATAATCAAAAAAAGATACCCATGCCTCAAGAAAGGCAGTTTTCAATCCACTAGATTTTGAGCAATTACAAAAAAAATATTGTCATAGAAGGCGGTACCCTTTTGTCAATGGTTGATGGGGAAGAGCCCATAGATGATGCGAGGGTAGTTATTTCTGGTGATAGAATTAAGGAAGTCTCTGTCAGCCATAATAATTCTCTCCCTGAAACAAATGAAATTATCTATGCCACGGATGCCATAATATTGCCTGGACTCATAAACACCCATTGCCATTCTCCTATGGTGCTCTTCAGAGGTATGGCAGATGATCTTCCTCTTAAAAGCTGGCTCTATGAGCATATATTTCCAGCCGAGGCAAAATACATCAACCCGGATACAGTCTACTGGGCATCTCTTCTTGCCAGTGTGGAGATGATCGCATCAGGTACTACCACATGTATTGACGGTTACTTCTTTGCCGATGAGATAGTCAAGGCACTACATAAGTCCGGAATGCGTGCCCTTGTGGCTCAGGGTGTTATTGATTTTCCTGCTCCAGGTGTTCCTGATGTAAAAAAAAATCTGGATGTTGCCTCGGCCTTTTTAGAGAGATGGATGCATTTCTCTGATCGTATTATACCAGGTATTTTCTGTCATAGCCCTCTTACGTGCTCGGAAAAAACATTGCTGAGGGCCAAGGAGATATCGACTCAATTCGATCTCCCCCTTCAGACACACCTGTCTGAAACGTATGAAGAGGTCACAGAAATAAAGCAAAAGACTTCCGTGAGACCAGTTTTTTATTTAGATGAGCTTGGCCTTTTAAAGAGCAATTTAATTGCTGCCCATGCCATTTACCTGAATGAGGAGGAGATAAATCTTTTGGCTAAAAGGGAGGTAAAAATTGCCCATTGCCCTGAAAGCAATATGAAGCTTGGCTCAGGTGTAGCAGCAGTACCACAGATGCTGGAAAAAGGCATTACCGTAGGCATTGGAACAGATGGTTGCGCCTCGAACAATAATCTTGATCTTTTTTTAGAGATGGATACTACGGCAAAACTGGCTAAGGTAGCCAACCTTGATTCAACTATTATTGATGCCCGGGCTGTACTTGCAATGGCTACCACTGGAGGAGCCAAGGTCATTGGATTGGAAGACAGAATAGGAACCATCGAACCAGGAAAAAAGGCCGATATTATTATCGTTGATACACACAGCCCTCATATGACACCCATGTATAATCCATACTCCCAACTCGTATATTCCGCTACTGGGGGGGATGTGAGAGATGTTATAATAAATGGGAATATAGTGTACAGAGATAGACGCTTCACAAACCTTGACAGTGCAGAGATTATGGATGAAGTTACAAGACTCTGCCGGTGGATAACTCTTTGAAGATAGACGGTAGCATGCTCTTTTACATGTAAAGTTTCTCAGGAGGCTTACGAAATCCTTTTCCTGAGAAGATTCATTACATTCCCTCAGCTGAAATGAGTTCTGCTACAAAACTTCCGACTATAACTTTACTCCTTATTTTCACCGGAATTTTTTGGGTATCTGCTGTGACCCATATTTCCAGTTTAGCGTGCTTGCTTTTTTCAAATACACCACCAACATGCTTTAAGTCAGGCTCCACTAAAAAGGTATTATATGTTCTGTTTGCTACCGTGATTTTTTCTCTTTTTATTACAGTTGTTTCCCCCTCCACACATTTCTTTCCATCAGTAACCGGGATTTGGAGCTTTGTACCTACTTTTAGATCATAAAGGCGAAAGGCATAAAAAACAGACAGTGGGTCAAATGAACCAGGTTTTATCAAAATGGGTTTTGCCTTTTTTCCTTGGTTAGAATAGTGAGTCGTTTGTTTTTCCCAATTGAATGTAACAACGACATTTTTTTTCCTTTTACCTTTTTTCTGTTTTTTATACAAAATTGAGTGGGTCATCCCTGTGTCTGTAAAGGCATCGATTCTGTCACGAACCTTATAGAAAAGATCTATAAGTGGGTACGTTTTTGCAATCATCACAAAATGATATGATGTAACACCCTGTATGGTCTCTATTGGAAGTATTTCAAGAACAGCCTCTCCGGCTGGTAGAAAGCTCCATTTAAC
>DATKWM010000007.1:0-2392 GCA_035529575.1 Desulfatiglandales bacterium | reverse complement strand
TTAGAAACAGGTGGTAGAGAAGGAAGTTCAGTTCAAGGGGCGAGCTTTCAAATCCAGGGTCCGATTTCAGCACGGGAAGTTGTTCATTCAGTGGTGCCATCTTATCCACGGTGGGCTATAGAAAAAGGAATAGAGCCAACTCTGACCCTACGCTTTGCGGTGTTACCCAGTGGGAAAGTAAAAGATGCGATTTTCATTATTAGGACTTCGGGTTATCCTGAGCTGGATAAATCAGCAATAGATGCGCTGAAGAAATGGACATTTAAACCTTTGCCAAAGGATTCACTCTGGCGAGAAGAGTGGGGAGAGGTAACGTTTATATTCTCATTAAAATAGGTAGCCGCAGGCTTCAGCCTGCGTTTTAGGAGTAGCAGGCTTGAGCCTGCGTTTAAGGAGAAAAAAAATGGCGAAGCGATTCTTAACGATTTTCCTGACAACTTATTTACTTATCAACCTATCAGCTTTTTCTTACTGTGGAGATGTATATGAAGCAGAGAGCAAGCAGGTAGAAAAGAAGAAGATGGAGCTAATAATTGAAGAAGAAAGAGAAGAGAGACCATTGTTAGAAAAGATGAGTCCCCAAACTCCTTTTGGGATAGACAAAATAATTACCCCCTCTAAAGAATTGGATAGGGAAGTATTCAATCCTTCCCCATCCATTCATAGTCCAGAACAGGATGCGCCTGAGATTTTGGCAAGCACTCAAATCTTCTCTCCGGGAAGAAGGTCAATTCCTTCCGGAGAAGTGATTAGATTTCGCCTTCAGTCTGACCAGGAGATTGCCAATTGGGAACTAAGAGTTGTAGACTCCAGGGCAAAAGAAATAGCTTTGTTCAACGGAAAAGGTCAACCTCCAGAATATATCTCTATGAAAACTATAAAGGATAATGAGGAAGTTCAGTTCAAGGTGGGAGAACCCTACTCTTCAGTCCTTATTCTTACAGATTATCAGGGGAATCAACACCATTTTCTGGGAAAAGCCTTTTCTTTTGAAACCCTGATGTATGAGGTGAAAGAGGGAAAAGTTATAAGTCTATCACTTAAGTCCTTATTCGAAAGAGACGGAACTATCCTCACTTCAGAGGGGAAAGGAAGACTCGTAGAAGTAGCAAGTGTTATAAAGAGAGATCTCCATCATCCTATAGAATTAAAAATGCTTACCCCTGACCAATCATCAGGTGAACAACAAATGAAGGAATTCTCAAGCTACCTAAGTAAACAGCTAATTCTTCCTGAAGATGCCGTAAGCACAAAGCTCACAGTAGATGAAAAAGTAGCTTATCCCTCCATTGATATCTCCATTATGAATAAGATAAATTAGGGCAGGGAAAATCCGGATCACGTGAAGTCCAGAGAAAAAACAGGCGGTTGTAGCTGCAAAGCGTAGTTTCGTCTTCTTTTAGCAGATTTGGTAATGTAAAATCTTTTGTGTAATTTGATTTTTATTTTGTTTGATTTTTGCAAAAAGTTTAAATATAATATATCCGTTACCATAACGAAAAAAGGGCGATATGGCGCTGTTTTCGTTATCATAACGAAAAGGCAAATAGATGGCGTAGCCTTATTAATTTCAGCAGGAAAGTTTTTACGTTGGAGAAAACCCTTTCTGAGGGGAGTGGCGGATGCGCCAAATTTACAGAGTTTTAATGACTCTATTAGAAGGTAGAAAAGCGAGGCTAAGCTCTTTTTTAATAATGGTGATAATGGCCTCATTGGGATATGGTTTTGAAATGCCTGTGCCCTCTGATTATGCAGAGGGGAGTTACCATTGTCTGGAGAAAGATTCGGGGACTGAACTATGGCGTGTAGACTGGAGCATGGAAAAAGTTCAGAAGGATGGCAAAATAGTTCTGGAAATAAAGGAGTATGGATATGGAGTTTATGGTAACCGGGAAGAAAAGGTAAGCTGGTCTATGGAAACGTTTTTAGAGTACGGCGACTCTCTCCAGACGATCTGTTCGAGGAAGGAGATGAAAAATAAAGAAGGAGAAGCTATTGAAATAGTATCAAAAAAGTTTGACGTCGAGCAAGGAACTGTAGAATTTGAACGTAAAGATTTAATTTCAGGTAAAGTTTACAGTGACTCCTTTGAACCAGGTTCAACGGTAATAGGTCCGGAGAATATAAGCTTGGCATTAGGAGGCACAGACCTTGCCGAGGGATACAAGACTGAGTTTTACTTATGTACAGATGAGCCCAAATTATATAAAGTAACGGCAAAATGCTTGCGGAAGGAGAACATCATTGCTGCTGGAAAAGAAGTTGAATGTTATAAGGTGGAAATCATTTTTCACATAGGTCTTTTGAAGATATTTGTCCCCAAGACATATTTCTGGTATACTGCAGACGAACCCCATAACTGGATTCGATACGAAGGATTAGAAAGCGGCCG
>DATKWM010000006.1:0-13613 GCA_035529575.1 Desulfatiglandales bacterium | reverse complement strand
CGGTCATCATGGCTATGCACTTATAGACCGAACGGCCCGGATCTTTCCTTCTATCGGAATCTGGAGTACTTCCCGATTCCCATTTCCTTGGAGTAACGCTTGTCAAAGAAAAGCACATACCGTTTAGCCCAATCCCGATATACTTCTTCTGTTCGTGGGGAATAGCCTTTAACGCGTAAACGATCACTTATCTGATCAAGCAGCTTTCGAGAGGGCTTATGGCCACGTTTATTGACATTAATTTGGTCTTTCTGCATAATAAAAACCATACATTACAGATGCGTGATTTCAATTAATATTAGGATAGATAGAATGTTAACTTGAATATGTAGAATTATATTCTAACTACTAATTGTTATCTTTAAAATAAAAAAGGAGAATATATGTTTTGGAATCAAATTGTTGAAAAAGTAAAGCCTTATTTAGTAAAAATCGAAACTCCCACGGGAAGTGGTACTGGTTTTCTTTGTCTTTATAATGAGAGTAAAAAATGGTGTGGTATAGCAACTGCTTGGCACGTTGTGCAATATGCTGATGAATGGCAACAACCAGTTAAAATAATACACGAAGCATCTCCCGAACAGATATTTTTAAAAGAGCGGGATCGTGTTATATTTCTTAATTGGAAAACCGATTCAGCAATTATTTTTTTTCCAAAACCAGAGAAATCAAATTTACCTAAAAACGTTCTTCCTTTACGTCCTTTAGATAAAGCATTAGATATTGGGTCAGAAGTTGGCTGGTTAGGATTCCCCTATCTTGAACCCTACACGATGTGTTTCCTTTCTGGTTGTATTAGTGCAAGGCGAGATGATAGAAAAGCTTATCTTATTGATGGAGTATCAATTAATGGCGTAAGCGGTGGTCCTGTATTTTACTCTACTGAAACAGAAGGAACAGAAATTATAGGGATTATTTCTGCATATGCTGCAAACAGAGCAACTGGAGCAACTCTACCTGGATTATCGATTGCACAGGATGTTTCTTATCTTCATGATATCGCTCAGACGTTAAGATCATGGGAAGAAGCAAGGAAGAAGAAGCAACAATTAAAAGAAAAAGAAGAAAAAGAAAAAAATGAAAAGATAATTGGGTAGCCGGGGGTTTCTCTCCCCCAGCCCCCACACCACCCCGATAAATCGGGATTCCCGCTAAAGAGCGGGATTCACAAAGGTTATCGGGTCGTAACCGGATAGTGAACCAGCCAGAGGCAGGCAAGTGTTCACCCACAATTTCTTGATAGAGACCAAACCTTGTTTCTCAAGCCACAGGTTCGTCATGCCAGTTTGTGTAGCCAGGGGCCGGGCTAACCTCCAATAGCCTTTGCGGCTTATTGCCACATAAATAGCCGTCTTCAGTTTCGTCCCCAGCCTGAGAGGATTACGCACTTTTGTCCTGGCATATCGCCACTGTTTCCAGTAGCACATACGCACACGTCGCCTTAGCCAATTGCCCTTTCACACACAAACGATCATTGACCTTATCAAGCAGCTTTCGAGAAGGCTTATGGCCATGTTCATTGACATTAATTTGGTCTTTCTGCATAATAAAAACCATACAATATATTTTATTTATGTGATTATAGATTAATATTAGAATAGATAGAATATTAGCTTGAATATGTAGAATTATATTCTAACTACTAATTGTTAGGACAGGAAACATAAGGCGATGAATAATCTAGAATTTATAGTGCGGGTTATTTCTGCATTGATTTGGCCACTCACTTTGTTGGCCCTGATATTGATAATGCGTAGGCCTATTCAAAACCTTCTTTCTACCTTACGCCTAAAATACGGTGGTTTCGAATTCGAAATAAAATTACGTGAGGCTAAATCCATTTCAGAATCAATTGAACCTGTCACCCAAGATCATCAAGAACTTTTGGGAATTGGCTCTGGTGCAAAGAATTCCTTGAATCAGCCTGTGGATAAAGCTTATAAAAGAGAGTCAATCACGTATGTTCCCGCGCGACGTGGAGATATTTTCTCCCAAATATTTATTGATGACATGCTTGAGCTAACTCAGCAAAACCCAAACCATGCTATCCATATGGCGTGGGGAGCAGTGGAGAGCAGGCTAAATGAAATTGCCAATGCTAAGAAGATTGAGATACAATATTATTCACCAAGGAACAGAAATTTTGCTAAGCTACTTAATAGTTTTGAGCCTAAACTATCGGAGCTGATAATAAAACTCAACGAACTTTTTGATGATATGAATGAAAGCAGGTATAGCGTAGGACGTGTCCAGTCCACTGAATATGTGGACCTGACTCTTAATGTCATTCGTCAGCTCGCAAAATATGAACCAAGAGTAGAAAAAAGGAATAAAGAATAGCTAATAATTCTTCTATAATCTGTTCTAACCATCCCTTGAACCAGATTGGCTTTTTCGCTGTTCACTCAAAAGCCACCTGGTTAAGGGCATGTTATACGAATATCGGGATAATGAATGAAAGCTAAAGAGTTCAGGAAAAAATTCAAGATTGATCGTGAAAAAATGATTCAGGATATTATTAAAAGACGCACTGAGCATGAATTCGAAGATGTAAGGCAATATTATGAAGAACTAGAATCTAAATTTGCACGAGACAAAAGCCGATTATCAAAAAAATACGATGAAAAAGCTGGAAATGGGAAATTAGATCCAGAAATACAATATCAACTTGATGAATACTTTTCAGAGAAGCATCACATAATAGAAAGTATTTTTCTGAAAACATTTCGCTATTCAACAATAGTTACTATCTATTCGTTGCTTGAAATCTCACTAAACGATCTATGTCGTTATTTGTGCAATTCGAAGAAATTATATTTATCCTTAGAGGATTTGCGGGGAGATGGGACTGAAAGGGCAAAATTGTATTTAACAAAAGCATGTTTGATTGATTTTCCGGAAAGCAGCAATGAATGGAATGAAATATTAAAACTCAACAAAATCAGGAATTGTATTGTGCATGCACAGGGAGATATATTGAATGCTAAGAGTCCCTAGAAATTGAAAAATATCGTTGCAAACACAACCGGAATTGATCTCGAAAGTGATAGATTCATCAGAATCGAAAGTGAGTATATTAATACGGCCTTATCCCCTACGAAAAAGTTCCTTGAAGCAGTTTATGATAAATCATTTAATACCGTATAACAACTGCATTAAGATGCAATTCCGCTGCGCTCCATTGCAACCGCTTATGCAGCCCGTTAGGCGGTTTGGAAGATTAATTCATGAAGAGTAAAAATATCAGTCACAAAGTCCGCTCTTATATGATTGAAGCGGTAGTAGCTATTGTAGTTATCTACTTCCTCCTGGGAGGCTCCAAATGGAGCCCTGCACTTTGAGCCATATTTGCTGTTCTCGCTATTTGGATCGTTGTAATGAATGTTCGTCATGATGCCGGTTTGGAAAGTGCAAATGCATACGAACGATGGAAATTGCAAGTTGCTTTTTTGATGATTATTGGTCTTCTTGTTGCTTCGATATGGGAGAGTTCATTATGGCTTTTTGTTTTGAGCTTGGTCTTGGGGGTTATTTGGGTAAGCGATTTGCGTGCTTACTGTTCCATAAACAGATCAAGAAATGGTCTTGAGCACAGAAATGTAAGCAATGAATAGCAATTTATAAGCTATTCGCCTAACCTCAGCTTTGAGATGGATGCTCCTATCGTCGAGCCTCTCAAGCTGGCCGTTGGCCTTCAAATTAAACAGAGAATTGGGTATAGGATTTAAAAATGCAGAAAATTTTAGATGATATCGATAAACATGTTGCTCAGGCTGTAGCCCATTATTGGCTTACTCGAAAAGCACAAAAGGACAAGCAAAAAAATCGTGGGGTATCTGATGCAGGTCTGAGAAGTGCAGTTACTGGTGGCGCACAAATGGATGGTTTTATAACCCTGTTCAGGGATTTGATTGTTGATACCGGGATTGATAACCATTGCATTCATGAAAAAAAGGCACTTGAGCTGCCAGGATTTTTTAGGCCGACCAAAGAGTGGGACTTGTTGGTTATTAAAAATGGTCAGCTAATAGTCGCCATTGAAGCCAAATCCCAAGTGGGACCTTCATTCGGGAACAATTTCAACAATAGGACCGAGGAGGCTATGGGAAGCGCCCTCGATTTATGGACTGCTTTCAGAGAGGGGGCCTTCAATGGGGGTATTCAGCCTTTCCTTGGATATTTCTTTATGCTCGAAGATTGTCAAGCCTCAAATCGACCCATTAAAGTAAAGGAACCTCATTTTAAAGTATTTCCTGAATTCGTCAGTGCTTCATATATGAAACGTTATGAACTTTTTTGCCGGAAACTTATTCTTGAACGTCACTATACGTCCTCATCTTTTATAACATCTGCAAGTGATACTGGGATTGAAGGTGTTTACAATGAACCAGCAAACGATCTTTCTTTTAAAAATTTCGCAAAATCTCTTTTTTCTCATATTGGAGTCTTTGTATGAAAACCAATAAACAGAAGACCTATCAGAGACTAATAAACGGAGATGCAAGAGATCTATCCTTCTTGTCCGATGAATCTATTCACTTGGTCGTCACCTCACCTCCATACTGGAATCTGAAACGCTATAATGAAAATCCTGATCAATTGGGGCACGTGAATGACTATGAATCATTTTTAAGTGAGCTCGAAAAGGTATGGCGTGAAGTTTTCCGTGTGCTTGTTCCGGGGGGTAGGTTAGTATGCGTTGTGGGCGACGTGTGCGTATCAAGACGAAGATTCGGACGTCATCTTGTTTTTCCTTTGCATGCAGACATCTGTGTTTTGTGCCGGAAAATTGGTTTTGATAACCTTAATCCAATTATCTGGCATAAAATAGCAAATGCCAGTTTTGAGGTAGAAAATGGTTCTAAATTCTTAGGCAAACCCTATGAACCTAACGCAATTATCAAGAACGATATGGAATTTATTTTAATGCAGAGAAAACCGGGTGGCTATCGAAAGCCAACCGAAGTTCAAAGAAAATTAAGCAAAATAGATAAAAAGGATTTTAATGTCTGGTTTCAGCAAATATGGAGTATAACCGGTGCTTCGACCCGAAACCACCCCGCTCCCTTCCCGCTTAAGCTGGCATCCCGTCTTGTTAGAATGTTTTCATTTCAAGAGGATACAGTTCTTGACCCTTTCTGCGGCACTGGGACAACCATGGTGGCTTCCTTAAGATACGGTAGAAACAGCATAGGTATAGACATTGATCCTGAATATTGTCGTATGGCCGCACGATTCTTAAAAAAAGAGAGCAGTAATCTTTTTTTGAAAACAGATTTGATATTTGAAAAAATGATACTTGACGATATAGGTCATATGCAAGTTTGTGAAGACCAAGCTCTCTACGAAGTCAGGTCAGCCAGAAAAACAATGGGATAGGCCAATTGGGTATCCGGGGGTTTCTCTCCCCCAGCCCCCACACCACCCCCGATAAATCGGGATCTTCGACCCTCGTGCGGGTCTCCTTCAACAGGCTCAGGACAAGCTCACAGGGCGGTTCACAGAACCTATTGGACCGTAGCCGGATAATTGATGTGAACCCAGAGTTTCTTGATGGAAACCAACCCCTGTTCCTTCAGTCCCGCCAAGGGCGAGATCATGTCGGCCTGTGTTGCCAGTGTACGAGAAAGCCGCCAGTATCCTTTCCGAATTAATCACACCACTATTGCGGCATTAAGTGAGGTACTGAGTTTAAGCAGCTCCCGGACTTTTGTACGCGTCTTGTGCCACTGTTTCCCAGTAGCACATACGCACACGTCGCCTTAGCCAATTGCCCTTTCACGCGCAAACTATCACTTATCTGATCAAGCAGCTTTCGAGAGGGCTTATGGCCATGTTCATTGACATTAATTTGGTCTTTCTGCATAATAAAACCCATACAATATATTTTATTTATGTGATTATAGATTAATATTAGAATAGATAGAATGTTAACTTGAATATGTAGAATTATATTCTAACTACTAATTGTTAGCGTTTAAAAATTAAACGGAATAATTTGAATATGGATTTGTCGGTAATTCAATTTGGTCTTAAAGAGGCAGCAGAACATTCAAACACATTAGTTGAATGGACTCTTTTATTATACGCCGGAAGCGTTGCAACAATTGTAAGCACTTCGTATATCCGACCACCCACAAAAAAGTTGAGGCTGATTTATTTGTCTTTTCCTCCAGCCTGGATATTGCTCGCCATATCCATTTTCTATGGCCGCCAGATTAATGGTAGATATTTAGCTTCTATTTTTTCAAAACCTGAGTTCCATAGTTCTATTCGTGCTGAGATGATGAGTGACTTGGAATATCAGATCAACTTTTTACAATGCGGGATGATCTTTTTGGGGATCTGGCTAATTCTATATGTATTATGGTGGGTATTTGGTGAGTGGAATGATTCAAAAAAGGAATGAAAACCTATGCTAAAGCGTATCATTCTTATTTTGCTTTATTTGTTCATAAACACCTCTATCTCATATTCTGTAAATTGCACAAAAGAAGTTTGCCTTAAGGTACCTTGGCCGAAAGAATGCGATAAATATTGTGCAGGTGCCGCTATTGAAAATGCCAGCTACTCAGAATTGATTCAACTATTTAGATTTACATCTGATTTGGCTGGCAAAATAATACAAACAAAAGAAGATAAGCGTCTTACAGGTATTAATATAATCGAAAAACTTGAAAGAAGATTAAGCCCTGAAGAACTGCGTAAAGTATATAATACGATTGAGAGTCTAAGCTCACAAGATCAAAGGGAAATCATCAGACGTGGGTTAATAAATATGGAAAGTCGGAGACATAGGTAACAGAAAAGTCTGGATACATAGGTTACACTTTTCTACGAAAATATCTACCTCTCTTCTCCGTTATGCTGTAGATGAATCCTATAATATTTTTAATGGTGAAAAGATGGAAAAAATCTATGATGGTAAAAAGAAGGCAAAATTAGGTACTGAAAAGAGGTCCGCTGTTGTTCATGTACAAACAGAAGAAAGATTGAAAGAAGTAGCATCGATATTTGAAAAAAACGGTTGGAAATATACAATTGGATTGGAACCAGATAAACCAGAGGATATTACCGATTTAGAAATATTATTAAATCCACCAAAAACCAAGATAGCCGAAAAGAAAGTTGGACGCAATGAGCCCTGCCCATGTGGAAGCGGGAAGAAGTATAAAAAATGCTGTGGCAAATAAGGCTATTTTACATTCCAAAAGACTGGAACTATAAGGAGTCTTCTTATCGAACATCATATAAAAAGTAGTGGTGGTCGTATCAGCCTGGTTGCCTTCGGTCAGGGCGGTTTCAAGCTGGTTATCATAGTCGTTAGGTTCCGCGCGGTCAATTTACTATGAAATTATCCCGACATGAATCCCGACAAAATGTCGGGATAAAGGGACTCATTCTTCCTATTTCTGACATTGATATGGACGAAATGGAAACCTAATCGGGTAAGGGGGAGATTTTAACTCCCCCTTCCCAGATAGGAGCTTTAAGCCATGAAATTAAATTATTATCCAGAAACAGACTCACTTTACATTGATCTTTATTCCAAGCCGAGCAAGGAAACTGTAGAAATTTCCGAAGGTATCGCCCTAGACTATGATGAAGGTGGGAATATAACCGGAATCGACATTGACAATGCTAGTCATAAAATTGATCTCAAAGAAATTGTTCTTAACAAAATTCCTGCAAAGCTTAAATCTATTAAGGCTTAATTCCACAAACGGTTACATTCTTCTCTGGGATATCTACCTCCTTGTGGGTTTGAAGCTATGATAACATTAACCCAAAACACCTGTCAGAGCACTCTAATTACATCACTCTGATCTGTGCATCTCATGGGGGTCAGTCCAATACTTTGAAATTATGTAAATGATAGGTTTTGTAAATGGGAGAGGATATCCTAAAGGCATTAATAATTACTTTACTGCTTTTTTTTATTATACCAGAGGCACCTGCCTGCGCTGCGAGCACGGCCGTCGGCAAGATAGAGGATTTTCCTAAAGTAACCTCAAGAAAATGGACAAGTAAGTATGATCAGTATTTTAAAAAATATACGAAAAGATATTTTGGAGCTGGCTTTGAGTGGAAATGGTTCAAGGCCCAGGCCATTGCAGAGTCAAACCTTAAAGCGAATGCCACAAGCTGGGTCAACGCAAAAGGAATAATGCAGCTCATGCCAAAAACATTCCATGAAATCAAAAAGAAAAACCCCTCCTTTATGGATATCAATGAACCACGTTGGAATATAGCTGCAGGCATATCCTACGATCGCCGACTTTATAAGAAATGGGAGGCCGAGCGACCATTTAAAGATAAAATATCTTTTACCTTCGCAAGCTATAATGCGGGTTTTCAAAACATTGTGAAGGCTCAGAAGACAGCTAAAAAGCGCGGGCTCAATGAAAACCTCTGGCATAATATAAAGTCGGTTGCACCAAAGGTGAGTGGCTGGCGCCATGAGGAAACAGTGGGGTATGTTGATAAAATTACGACAATGATGAAATAAAGGGTTTATATTTGACACAATTTAAAATTTTCTGATACAAGGTTATTCATTATGAAATCTAAAATCTCGACTGCTGTGAGTCAAATTCCCCTTTCCGGTATTCGAGAAATGTGGCAACGTGCCGCACAGTATGATAATTACATTTCCCTGGGGATCGGTGAGCCAGACTTTAACACTCCCAAAGAGATATGCAATCAGGCACTTCAGGATGCGATCCAAGGTGCCACCCATTATACTCAATCGCAGGGAGATGCTGAATTGCTCAAAGCAATTCAGATGTATCTGCATGAGCGCCTGGGCGAGGATCTCTCACTCCCTCAGATTGTCGTGACTACTGGAGGGGTTGGTGGCTTGACATCATTTTTCCGTACTGTGCTCAACCCCGGTGATGAAGTTCTCTTGCCAGATCCTTACTTTCCACCATATCGACATCATATCGAATGGGTTGGTGGAAAGGCCGTGCATGTGAAGACCCGTTTTGAAAACGGTTTTGTGCCAACGCCCCAAGCCCTGGAAGCAGCAATCACCCCGCAAACCAAAGTATTGCTTTTGAATTCGCCAAACAACCCAACCGGAGCTGTCATTCCTGCCGAGATCCTGGATGATATTGCCCAAATAGCGGTAGAAAAAGATTTATTAGTGTTGAGTGATGAAGTTTATGAAAGACTTCTTTTTGACGGATTGACACACGAATCCATTCGAACACGGCCAGGCATGGAAGAACGGACAGTTGTGGTTCACTCCTTTTCCAAATCCTTTGCTATGACTGGTTGGCGCATAGGATATGCCTTTGGGCCGGAATGGCTCATTGAATCCATGATCAAAGTAGTAAGTTCTACTACATCGTGCGCCCCATCGGTTTCCCAGCGTGCTGCTCTGGCTGCTCTGCGGCTCGATCCAAAAGTCGTCAATGCCATGGTTGAAGAATTTCGCAGGCGTCGTGACCACGCATATGAAATACTGCATAAGCTCCCTGGTGTGAAGGTTCACAAGCCTCAAGGAACTTTTTATATTTTCCCGGATATCAAACAAATCACCCAAGACAGCCGTCAGTTTGCCTTGGATTTATTGGATAAGGAACAGGTCGTGGTAGTTCCAGGAGAGTCCTTTGGGTCTTCAGGTAAAGGCTGTGTACGTATTGCTTTAACAGTCAATCTGGAGGTTTTGAAAGAAGCCTTCAAACGTATCCAACGTTTCATAGACACCCTTTCTTGATGTTTCTCTCTCAATAAATGTTTTATTATCGTTATTATCCCCCCATCTCTTAGTACCCTAGTTCCTAAATATGATTGCGTATTCTGAGATTAGAAACTCCTTGATTTCTCTCGCCCGCTCCTTGCAGTCGCTAGAGTTCCCAGAGTTCACAGAGATAAAGAGTTTGGCCTGATTTCTTGAGAAGGAGAAATCAGGCCAAATACTCAGCCCCTGTCGGGGCAAATTTCCAGCGATAGCTGGATAGAAGCTTGATCTGGATTGCCCCCTCAGCAATCCAGATCAATACTCTGTGTCCTTTGTGTTCTCTGTGAGAGATAAAAGAATGCCCATGATCAATTACTTCGGTTATTATATATCATCGTATTTATGAAACTGTGCACTTAGTGACCAAAACTCTTCATATCGATAATTCCTCATGAATAATGACTTGAAAAATGCCTAATATTTGCCAAAATAATCCATTAAGTGTATTAAGTACTATCTACTGAGTGATCTTGTCAAAAAAGAGGAGATTGTAAATGAAAGATGATATCAGGTGGGTAAAAACCCACTGTGCAAGGATGGATCATGGCGGTTGTGCGCTGTTAGTAGGTGTGAAAGATAACAAAATCGTGAGCGTGAAAGGAGATCCGGGTGGTTTTTTAAACAAGGGGTATGTATGCGCAAAAGGAATTGCATCACCTGATCGTCTGACCCATCCTGATCGCCTCAAACATCCTTTGAAAAGAGTAGGAAAGCGAGGTGAAGGAAAATGGAAACAAATATCCTGGCAAGAGGCATTGAGTGAGACAGCTGAAAATCTAAATAACATAAAAGAAAAATATGGCGCAAAAGGAGTTGCATTTGGCGTTGGCATGCCCAAAGGGTTGGAACACTTTGTGTTAATCAGGCTGGCCAACATTTTTGGTTCTCCCAATGTTATCGCATCTCAGGATGTATGCCACGCTCCTCGAGAGATAACCGGTGTTCATACCTGCGGCTTTTATCCTGTGGCAAACCTGCATCACAAAAGCAAGCTCGTCCTTTTATGGGCGAGCAATATCACCTCCACAAATGAGGAGGGAGAGATCTGCAGCATGCTTTTCAAGCAGTTAAAAGATGGTACCGAACTGATAGTTGTTGACCCGAGAAAGATCAATTTGGTGAAAAAAGCTAAGAAGTGGATACAGCTAAGGCCTGGAACAGATCACGCACTTGCACTGGGGTATCTATACGTCATTATCGAAGAGTCTTTATATGATAAGGATTTTGTTGAAAAATGGACCCACGGCTTTGATGAGCTAACAGATCATGTTAAAAAATATACTCCAGAAAAAGTGTCTGAGATCACCTGGGTTCCTCCTGATATCATTCGAGATACAGCACGATTGTATGCCACGTCAAAGCCTGCTGTTATTCAGTGGGGAAACCCGATTGAGCATAATATCCATACCTTTGACACAACACGGGCACTCATTTGCTTGATGGCAGTATGTGGCAATCTTGATGTCCCCGGAGGTAATGTACATGCAAAAGATCCAAAAATCATGGGCTTAGGGCAATTTGTCCGTGCCGATCTTATTCCAGACAAGAGAAAGGAAATGATCAGCGCCTATCATGGTGTGATACCCAGATTAATGACCATTGCACCATCTTTCTTTAAAAAGGCAATTCTTGAAGGGGTGCCCTATCCTATTAAGGGATTCTATGCCATGTGTGCAAACCCCATGTTATCCTATGCAGACAGTCGCCAGACGTATGAAGCATTTATAAATCTTGATTTTATAACAGTCGCTGATTTGTTCATGACGCCTACAGCAGCTATGGCAGACATAGTGCTTCCTGTTGCAAGCCAATTCGAGATGAACGATATCGGCCATTACGGACTCGGCCACGGTTTTATCCTGGCACGACCTAAAATAGTTGATCCACCCGAAGAGTGTTGGCCTGATATGAAAATAATAAACGAGCTGGGTAAACGTATTTCTCCTAAAGAATACTGGTACGACGACCATAGCCAGTTTTTGGAAGATGTTGTCAAGCCAAGTGATCTCACATACAGCCAGTTCGTTGAGAAGGGCTACTTGAAAGGCCCTGACAGATTCAAGCTTTATGAAGAAAAGGGCTTTCGAACCCCCACAGGTAAGGTAGAGCTTACATTGAGTACTGCAGAAAAATTCAATCTATCGCCACTCCCGACATTTAAGGGACTTCCAGAGGAAGACGATCCTGAATATCCTCTGGTACTAACCAGTTCCAAAAGCCAGTATCACCTTCATTCATCATATAGATGGATAAAAAGACTAAGAGAAAAAAGACCAGACCCAAAGGCTGAAATACACCCCGATACTGCGATAAAATACGGAATCAAGGAAGGCAATGAGGTTATTATTGAAACAAGGTATGGAAAAATAACCCAGATTGCGCATTGTACCGATATTGTTGATCCAAGGGTAATAAATGCCTCACATGGGTGGTGGTTTCCGGAGAAAAAGGTGGAATCTCTGTATGGATGGGAAAAATCTAATTTTAATATCCTTACCTCTACTGAAAAATTGGGAAAGGAATTCGGAACACCTAACTTAAAAGCAATTGGATGCAAAATACATCGAAAATAGGAAAGGTTTTTTGAACACAAAAATTTTTTATACCATTGATGAGGTATCAAAAATAACCAAACTTCCTGAAAGCCTTATTCGGCATTATATACGTGTGCTTAAAAAAACTATAGCACCTGAACATTATCCGGATATTAATCCAAGACAGGTTAAAGGTGAGTTCCTTTTTACTCGAAAAGACATAGATGAAATACTGAGGTTTATCGACAAGAGGAAGGATGAATCCTGGGAGAAATGGCAACTCAGAGTAATAAAAGAAACAATGGCCAAAAGGGAATCAAAACAAGATACGCGCCCTCGTAGACGAGCCGATTTAAGGATTATTAAAGGGAAAAAGAAAGATCAGAAAAATCCTTAACACAATACTATGTATTGTCAGTTGTCCGTTGTCGGTGGTCAGTTGCACCCATATCTTCAAACAGTTATATATTAAAATACCCTATATCCCCTTTTCTTACCGAAAAGTGTTTACCCCGTGAAATGATGCTGTTTTTGTATTTAACTGGGGCTTTGAGCTGAAATCGGTAAGTTAGCCAAGGCCTATTATTCCATCATAAGAAATCAGGCTCCATTTAAGGAGGAGGTATTATTCTATTAATGCTGTATGGAAGGTGAGTCCTGCCTGGGTCTATGGCAGGATTGGTTGATAAATATTGAGTTTAAATCTTATCCTTCTTAAAAGTTTTAAGCTCATCTGGGTCAAATAGAGTGTTCCTCCCTACCCTTTTATATTTTATTTTTCCTGCTTTAATCCATCTCCTCAATGTAATCTCGGCTATCTCAAGATATTCCGCAGCCTCTTTAACAGTAAATGGCGTCTGTCTGATCTCGTCAAAGACTTCATCATGGCTATATAAATCTTTCTCAAATCCTCGCCTTGCTATAACCGCAAATAACCTCTCTCTTTCTTTTAAAGGCATATCTAAAATTTCTTTATAAACTTTCTCAGCAGTAATCATTATTATTCAACCTCCCTTAAATATTTTTTAAGTTCATGATAAAAATTCTCGTGGGGACCTATTTTAAAAAACACTATTTCATTCTCTTGGAGATGATAGGCAATTAAAAATTTCTGGCTTCTATAAGAAAATTTTTGAACTCGAAATCCTGCTAGATCACCTTTTTTCAATTTCCCTATATCAGGATTGATTGCTATTTTCTCTACTTCATCTTCGATTATGAGTTGGAAAGGCCTTATTTGCTTCTTCACGAATTTTTTGAAAGGCAGCTTATAAAATATTTTCATGATAATTCTTATGATAAACTATAGTATCATTTTGTCAATCACTATT
>DATKWM010000005.1:0-2177 GCA_035529575.1 Desulfatiglandales bacterium | reverse complement strand
AATACTTAATTTCTGGAGTAACATTATCGCCTAACAATATGGCCTAATTAATCAAAAAGGTTAATGGTGAAATTACATTTAATTTCAATATGTTGTATTTTGGTAAATCATTTTTCTACCAACTAATTTGGAGAAGAACCTCAAAAATAAAAAAGCTACACCTCTTAATTGAGTGGGTGGGGTCTTATTGAGTGCTTTTTTGTTATCACTCTTAGGGAGAAATATCCACCATTTCTTGCCACCTTTACTATCAAATTGTAGAAAAATATTGTAATATGGTAGAAAGAAAAAATTTGGCTTGATACATGAGGTATTAGATGCATGCTTAGATTATTAACAATAAAAAATTTACCTGAAAAGCAGATAGGCATTTTGCGCCAGCCAACCAATACAAGGCCTATCATTCGTTTGGTTGAAGATAATGGTACTCAAGGGGTTGTTAAGGATTTTAGTGTAAATGGTTTCATATATCGTAACCTTATTGGACGATTTCTTTTATGGAGAGAGAGCTACATATATCAAAGATTAAAAGGAATTAAAGGGGTTCCTGCTTTTTATAGGAAAATCAATGGTCTGGCTTTTGTGGTTTCCAAGGCCCCGGGTAAAGATTTAGAACATCTTTCAGAAGGAGAAAGCCTAAACCTCGAGTTTTTTCAGAAGCTTATTAGACTCATTCAAATGAGTCATAGACATGGTGTAGCACATTGTGATTTAAAGAGGTCATCGAATATATTGATTGATGAGTTCGGAAATCCACACATAGTTGATTGGGCTGCGGCTATTTTGGAGAAGGAATTTTTTCTCTACCCTTTTACAATAATTTATAAAAAATTCATAGACGATGATTTTAAGGCTGTAATTAAACTTAAAATGCGTTATTGTCCCCAAGAGATTACCGATGAAGAGAAAAGGAATTACCCGCACAGAGTTTTTGGTGAACGCACTATAAGAGCTGTCAGAGACGCCGGTAGAAGATGGCTGCAAAAAATTGCATAAAATAGCCATATAGATATCTTTTTTTTTAATGTTGCGATGCTAATCATGCTTTATAATAGAAAAATACTTTTTTATAATAAAACCTGAAATAAATAACTTGACAGGAAAAAAGAAGATAGTTAATATAGAAGAAAGTTTGTTCTTTGAAAACTAAATAGTGAATACCGATTATGGGCCTTATGTTTACTAGTAAGATTAGTACTTTATTATGGTTAATTTGAGAGTTTGATCCTGGCTCAGAATGAACGCTGGCGGCGCGCCTAACACATGCAAGTCGAACGAGAAATCTCGAGCTTGCTCGGGAGAGTAAAGTGGCGCACGGGTGAGTAACGCGTGGGTAACCTGTCCTTAAATTTGGGATAATCCACCGAAAGGTGGCCTAATACCAAATACAGTCCTGAGAACCAAGGTTTTTGGGATGAAAGCTGACCTCTTCATGAAAGTTGGCGTTTAAGGAGGGGCTCGCGTACCATTAGCTTGTTGGTAGGGTAACGGCCTACCAAGGCTAGGATGGTTAGCTGGTCTGAGAAGATGGCCAGCCACACTGGAACTGAAACACGGTCCAGACTCCTACGGGAGGCAGCAGTGAGGAATCTTGCGCAATGGGGGAAACCCTGACGCAGCGACGCCGTGTGAGTGAAGAAGGCCTTCGGGTCGTAAAGCTCTGTCAAGTGGGAATAAAGTCCCGTGGTGAATACCTGAGGGATTTGAAGGTACCACTAAAGGAAGCACCGGCTAACTCCGTGCCAGCAGCCGCGGTAATACGGAGGGTGCAAGCGTTATTCGGATTTATTGGGCGTAAAGAGCGTGTAGGCGGTTGGAATAGTCAGATGTGAAAGCCTTCTGCTCAACAGAAGAAGTACGTCTGAAACTGCCCAACTTGAGTACGAGAGAGGAAAGTGGAATTCCCAGTGTAGAGGTGAAATTCGTAGATATTGGGAGGAACATCTGTGGCGAAGGCGACTTTCTGGATCGATACTGACGCTGAGACGCGAAAGCGTGGGGAGCAAACAGGATTAGATACCCTGGTAGTCCACGCTGTAAACGATGGGAACTAGGTGTAGCGGGTATTGATCCCTGCTGTGCCGAAGCTAACGCATTAAGTTCCCCGCCTGGGGAGTACGGTCGCAAGGCTAAAACTCAAAGGAATTGACGGGGGCCCGCACAAGCGGTGGAGCATG
>DATKWM010000004.1:0-6685 GCA_035529575.1 Desulfatiglandales bacterium | reverse complement strand
CGAGGTCTGGGATTCAATGTCATTAGCCCAGAAGAGAACGGCCATTCGCAATACACTTCAGCTCTGGCCTGTTTTTCAAACCACTCCTGTACCGATATCATATCCGGATCCCGAACCCGCAATCTATCCGAGAGTACCGGATAGGCCTGTTATATTCAAGGTAATTAAAAATGGGGTGCTTGGATATTTCACTCATATGGAACCTGAGGAGTTTGCAGATGATCTGCCAGCAGTACTTAAGGCGATGGGTGAAATTTAAAACTGACCGCAGCATGATACGCTGTTGCGGTATGATGCACGGACGTGGGAGAGAGCATTAACTTTCCTGCGTCCGTAATTTTTGAGAATCGGAGGCCGATAAAGATGCCAGTTTTGATGCAAATAAATGAATTGACAAAGCACTTTGGGGGACTGAAAGCTGTTTCTAGTCTTGACTTTGAACTCCATCAGGGAGAGTTGCTTGGGCTTATTGGACCAAATGGTGCAGGGAAAACAACCGTCTTTAACCTTATCACTGGTCTTCTAAAACCGAATGCAGGTCGGATTCTTTTTCGTAAGAAAAATATAGCTGGATGGGCACCTCACCGTATATCTGCCAGCGGCATTGCCCGTACATTCCAAAACATTCGGCTTATGTCGGGTATGACAGTGCGAGAAAATATAAGGCCAGCATTTCATCAAAAAATCAAGTATTCCCTCTTGAGTTCAATAATGAAAACTCCCTCTTTTGTTCATACGGAAATAGAAATGGATCGGAAGATTAATGATGTCCTCAGTATGCTCCAAGTATCGGAGTTCGCCGACCAATATGTTGAAGATCTCCCGTATGGAATACAGAGGAGAATCGAGATTGCCAGAGCTTTATGCCTTGAACCCATGGTTTTACTGCTTGATGAGCCCACAGCAGGTCTAAACCAGAAAGAAGCAGAACAGATAGTTGAAGTCATCAATCATCTATTACATGAGAAGAGTATTTCCGTGGTTGTTATAGAACACAATATGCGTGTTATCATGAGTATATGCTCACGGATTGTAGTTATTAATCAGGGACAGGTTATCGCTACTGGTATGCCAGAGGAAATACAGAAAAACAAGGAAGTAATAAGGGTTTACTTGGGAGAGAAAAGGAATACATGATAGGGGGTTGTTTAAATGTTGCTGTCAATGGAGAATGTTACTACAGGCTACGGGAAAGCTCAGGTTCTCAAAAAAGTTAATATTAGCCTTGAAAAGGGTGAAATAGTTGCTTTAATAGGGGCTAATGGCGCGGGCAAGACCACAAGTCTCAGGTGTATAACCGGCATCATTAAGCCATGGGAAGGGACAATCAAGTTTAATAACCAGAAAATTGACGCTCTCGAACCGTACGAAATTGTATCGTTTGGTATTTCATACTGCCCCGAAGGAAGAGACATATTTGCGAATCTTTCAGTTTATGAGAACCTGAAAGTGGGGGCTTACCTGGTAAAGGATCGAAGAGAGTTCAAGTCCAATCTCAATCGAATCTACGAGCTTTTTCCTCGCTTACAGGAACGCCGTAACCAGATAGCTGGATCACTAAGCGGTGGAGAACAACAGATGCTTGCGATTGGCAGAGCTCTCATGTCAAAACCTAGTGTTCTTTTACTTGATGAACCTTCTTTAGGCCTGGCCCCGATAATTATGGAAAGCATATTCGAGACAATCAAGCAGGTAAATTCTTCTGGAACCTCGATCCTCCTGGTGGAGCAAAATGTAAGCCTTGCTCTAGACCTTGCGGAAAGAGCGTATGTCCTCGAAAAGGGAGAAATTAAACTGAGTGGTGAGAGTAAGGACCTGCGCGAGAGCGAGTATGTTAAGAATTCATATCTTGGAATCACATAAAATATTCGAAGAACAAGGAGAGTAAAGAAAGATGGTGTTATATATATTGCAGCAACTGGTGAATGCCCTCTCGTATGGAAGCATCCTGGGTTTACTGGCAGTTGGCTACACAATGATTTACGGAATTCTTGGGCTCATCAACTTTGCTCATGGTGAGATCTTTATGATAGGAGCTTTTTCCTGTTATCTTTTCGCTACGGTGTTGAACCTTTCCTGGGTCACAGCTGCACTCCTGGCAATTATTACGTCTACCATTTCAGGGTTGTTATTAGAAAGAATTGCCTACCGGCCTTGCATTCGGCGGGGAGGTTCTGTTCTAACTATATTCATTGTATCATTTTCTGCTTCAATCTTTTTAAGGTATTTGTTCATGATGTTTTTTACGGACAAACGCCGGGCATTTCCTATTCCCGCCTTCTTCGAAAAAATGTACTTTGTAGGAGGCATAGTAATAGGTCTTCGAGATATACTTATATTTGCAACGACAGTCCTGATCATGCTAGTTGTTAGTTACTTTGTGAAGTATTCTAAACTCGGTATAGCAATGAGGGCGGTCTCATATGATAAAGGGACTGCGAATTTCATGGGAATCAATAGTACTCAAATCATCAAAGTTGTATTTATAATAGGTTCGATGTTGGCGGGTATTTCCGGGCTTGAGTATGGTTTGAGTTTTGGGATTGTGAATCCAAGTATGGGATTCAACCCCGGACTTACAGGTTTCATTGCCGCAGTTCTTGGGGGCATCGGAAACGTCCCAGGAGCTATGATTGCCGGTTTCATTGTGGGGATAGGTGAGATTCTCTTTGTGGCCATACTGCCGGCCATCTATTCACCTCTTCGTCCCCTATTCGTATGGATTTTGTTATTTTTTATACTCTTCTTGAAGCCGTCAGGGCTATTCCGGGCTAATGTGAAGTTTGAGGGGGATTGGGAAGAATGAAGAAGCTCAAAAGTACTACAAAGAACCGAGGGTCTTATATAGTAGTTATTATTGCAGCCATTATCTGCCTTGCTCTAATTGAGAAAAATTTGAGGGGGTTTTATCTCGGCATCTTCCTTTTATTCGGAATTAATGCCATAATTTGCCTTGGTGTCACCATAACAAATGGCTATGCCAATATCTTCTCTTTAGGTTTTGGCGGGATAATGCTGGTTTCCGCTTATGTCTCCAGCTGGTTTACTCTTCCTATCCAGTATAAGTCATCATTTTTAAAACTCCCAGAATGGTTAGAAATGGCCCAGCTGCCGTTTTCATTGGCACTGCTACTCGGAGCCATTGCTGCCGTACTGGTGAGTATTACGCTAGTTCTGCCAGCCTTCCGACTTAGAGGACACTATTTTATTCTTGCATCGATCGGTATCAATATAGTCATGGCGAATTTGGCCGTAAATTTACGCTATTATACAAATGGGCCGTTTGGAATACGAAATATTCCCTTTACCACTAATGTCTGGTGGGTATATGGCATCTTGTTTTTAACTGTTCTTTTTATGTGGAGATTCACTCACTCAAAGTTCGGCCGGGCGGTAATCACACTTGGGAAGGACCAGACTCTGGCATCGACTATGGGGATCGATATTGTCCGTTACAAAATATATGCGTTTATCATCGGTAGCTTTATTGTTGGATTGGCAGGTCCATTGTGGGTTCACTACATAGGATCTATGCACCCGGAAGTATTTAGCCTTGTTTTCGTCTTTCAAATCATAGCAATGCTGGTTATTGGGAGTTTTGGCACGATTTCGGGAGCCATCATTGGAGCCGGAATCATTACCACCTTTACGCACCTTGTCCGGCCTGTGCAGGAAGGATTCAATATCTTTGGCTTTCAAGTCCCTCCTCTCATAGGATTGATTCAGATTTTGATGGCAATAATGATACTTTTGGTTTTAATATATAAACCAGAGGGATTACTTGGAAAAAATGAAATTTCAGTACAGAATTTACAAAATCTTTGGTTAAAAGCCAGAGGAAGGGAGCATAAAGCATGAAAAAGATACTACGGAATCAGGTAATTTACGCGATGGGAACATCGAACAAACCAGTTATCTATGTAAATCCCGGGGAGACGCTACGGATTGAAACCGAGGATTGCTTTAGCCACCAACTGGTCAAGGCGACCGATTCTTTTGATGAACGTGTGGATTTCTCAAAGGTCAATCCAGCATCAGGACCAGTTTTTATTAATGGGACATCTCCCGGCGATACATTGAAAGTATTTATCAAAAAGATTGAGTTAGACAAACAGGGAGTGACAGTTGCTATAAAAGATTTGGGAGTGTTAGGCCATAAAGTAAAGAGTTCTCAAGTTGAAATAATACCGATCGAAAGTGACGCTATTATGTTCGCAGGCCAAAAACTTCCGCGTCGGCCGATGATCGGAGTGATAGGTGTAGCACCCGCAGAGGGCGAGGTGTCAAACAGCACTCCTGGAGATCATGGCGGAAACATGGATACGCTGGAGGTCAGTTCCGGTAACTATATTTACCTTCCTGTTTTTGTCAATGGTGCCTACTTCGCTATTGGAGATGTCCACGCAACTATGGGAAATGGAGAAATCTGCGGAACTGGGGTTGAGTGCAGGGCTGAAGTTGAACTGACTCTCGATATCTGTACAGAGTACGATTGGCATATCCCAGTGATAGAGACGGGTAACTCCTTTTATTTTGTTGGAAGTGCCGATACACTGGACCATGCAGTGGAAAAAGCAACCAATGAAGCAGTAATGTTCCTTGAGAGGACGAACCGGATTCCATGGAACACTGCTTATATGCTGGCTAGTCTTTCAGCGGATGTGATTGTTAGTCAAGCGGTTAATCCATTAAAAACTGCTCGAATACGGATTCCAAAAAGCTGTCTGAATATATAACTGTTACGTTTTTAATAAATAGAGACCTATTTTTTTAGAAAAAGAATATTTTACTTTTAAATTAGACACAAAGGTTCTTTGTTTGACAATTCCCTATTGACATTATAAGCTACCAGCGGGGAGAATGATTTATGCCAAGGGTAGCTAAAATAAAAGGCAAAATCTATCACATCATAACCAAAGGCATTAACCAACAGGATATCTTTTCCGTTACCGAAGATTATGAAAAAACTATTACCATTCTCTCTAAATACCGTAAAAAAAAGTGAATATGAAATCTATACCTATTGCTTAATGGAAAGCCATTTTCTCCTATTAATTAAGGAAGGAATTAATCTAATATTTTCTATTGCTATATCCTCTTTAAAAGTTCTAAACACTTTCGATAATGGGTGCCATACAATAACATAAGTAAAACTTTTTTATTGAGGTTTTTCCTTTTTAAATTCTTAACAGATCCCAATTACTTCTTCTAGCTTTCGATACACTTTTTCAGTTTCATCATCTAAGCAAAAGTTGCGAAACTCGTCTACTAGCCTCCACCATTTATAGATAAAGATTAGCCCTTTGGCTTTGCTGAAGGGCTATATATTTTTTAAAAAAGAAGGATTTTTGGAAAGTTTACTGCCCCTCGAAACCCTTTATTTATAAGGCTTTCAGAACCCCTTCAGGAATACCCCAAAAACGCACGGAGAGTGCCTTTAAACGCACTTCAATTTCCGAAAAATGGTCAATTACGACATCTTTTTTAGCCTTTTTTGACCTCCCAGAAACTCTGTAACCCTTATAAATAGCCACTTTCAGATTTTGAGGAAGTAAAAATAGGCCGAAAAACACCTATTTTACGAGGGTAAAGGGTATAAGTTAAGGCAAAATAGGCGCTTAAAATCAAAAATACGCAACCTACCTTTGAAACCCTTATTTTACAAGGCTTTCCTGAGCACGACAGGGGAGGATTTAATTAAAAAGGTAAAAAAAGAGAGGAACAAGAAAACTGATTTTTAGCTAAGTAACGGAGGTGAATATATATATAGAATTAGAGCATTACCAGTTTTTTAAAGGCGAAAATAATAAGGTTCTAAAACATAGAAAATATAAGGGTTTCTGCGTTTTTTTGTTATTTGGGATGTTGGTAATGTTTCTAAAATATAGAAAAAATAAGGCAAAAAAACGCTAAAAGTTGTATTTTTAGGAGGCTGAAAGCCTTGCAAAATAAGGGTTTTAGCGAAATATTGTCGTAGCAGCGTTTTTTAAGACTGGTTAAGGTGATTGGTCATATTTTTTAAAATAGGAACTTAAAATGGCTTATATTAGATATGAGTGAAAAGCCTTACTTTATAGGGATTAAGTGAAGTTTGGGAGCGGGGGCGTATAAGCGATATACCCTACAATCGTATATATTCATGGTAAACAATAATAGCAAACAGCTTAAGAGATTTTTTAAGCTAAAGCCGAATGGAAAGACCAAAAAGAAGTTGATGAAGAATATGACAGGGGAAAAGATGGATTTTTAGGGAGAAATATAGTAATATAAAAAATAGTTAGCCTACCCTATGAAGCCTTGGGTAAAAATCTCAATACAAAATAAAGTAAGGGGGCGAGTTTATGGATTCCCAAGAGTCTAAAGTAACAGTTAATTTTATTCAAGAGATTATTAATCAAGACAAAAAAACGAATAAATACCATGGAAGGATTCATCTCCGGTTTCCCCCGGAACCTAATGGGTACCTGCACATCGGACACGCAAAGTCTATCTGTTTGAATTTTGGTTTGGCTGCACAAAATGGTGGTCTATGCAATCTCCGCTTTGACGATACAAACCCTAGCAAGGAAGATGTGGAGTATATTGATTCCATAATCAACGATGTTCGGTGGCTGGGATTTAACTGGGATGACAGGCTTTTTTATGCTTCCGACTATTTTGAAAAGATGTATGATTACGCCGTTCG
>DATKWM010000003.1:0-13264 GCA_035529575.1 Desulfatiglandales bacterium | reverse complement strand
TCAGGCAATTATAATAAGTAATTGACTGAAAATTCTATTTGTAGAAAAAGTGCTTAGTAAAATGCGGGGCCGGCCTTTGCAATGGTCTCAAGAAGCGATTTTCGGTTATTCAGATCCATCTAAGTCCCAAAGGAAAATTTTATCTCATTTATGATCGACCAATGTCACCAGTACGGGGGGATGGTCAGTTTAAAGTTCTCTTTCTTTCACTTCTATCGCTGTTATTTGAGATTATTAGAGCCAGGTCACACTTGAAGCGTTTTCTAAATCCTATCAAGCCCTTTAAATCTTTTGCCAAAGATTTCACATATTTTTCCAGTTTGATTTTTTAAGAACATTTGAGATCTTCCACCAGAGGTTGAATTATCATAATCACATGCAATAACACACCAATGTAATTATTTTAAAATATAATTACATTACAGTGTCATTGAAATATTGGCGAGTTTTTTTCTTGTGCTTTTAACTGGTTGACTGGATTCGATATTTTGTTCATTTATCCTATGGAATGTGGCCGGGAAAGAAAAAAAGAGGCTAATTTTCTCAATCAGCCTCTGATTTATTGATCTTTACTGGTAGGCACGACGGGATTTGAACCCGTGACCTCTACCGTGTCAAGGTAGCGCTCTCCCCCTGAGCTACGCGCCTTCTTGCAAAATATCTATCAATCTTGCTGTTGGCATGTCAAGCAAAATTAGTTTTCTCACCCTGGGTTAAAATAACCAATCCGATCCTAATATATTGCAGTCCTGAGGCTATGGTGAATCCAGCCGTTAGCCAGAAGGCGTATATTTTAATAGGTTCTAAATTTAGATAACTATTTGATAATATCATGAGAATGGTAGCTATTTGTAAGCATGTTGTTGATTTACTCAAAAGGGAAGGGTGAATTTTTACTGAATGCCGGTTTAGATAAAGCACCAGAACTCCAAGCAAAATAATCACATCTCGGCTTATAATTAAAACAGCCAACCAAGGAGGAATCATTTTCAATATAGCTAAGGTTATATAGGCAGCTATAAGGAGGATTTTATCAGCCAAAGGATCAAGATAGGCTCCCAGATCACTTTTTTTATGGAAAACTCTAGCTATAAAGCCATCCAGGGCATCACTGGCACTGGCGATAACAAAAATTATAAGAGAACCTAATGCCTTGTCATTGATCATATATATTATAAAAATCGGAACAAGAAGTACCCTTAAAATAGTAATTAAATTAGGAATAGTCATCTGATAACTAATGTAAATCCTTGTTCACTTAACTCATTAATCTCAAATGAGAAGGGCCTTTGTGGATAATTCAGTACTTTTTCGGCCAATCCCTTTGAATCTCCTTTTACCTCAACGGATACCTTTGCTGAGTATTTCTCCAACCTTCTTTCTAATACTGATTTTATTTCGGAAAAATTTGTTTTCAAGAATTCTTTAAAATTCAGAAAGTCTCTAAAGTCCTTGAGACCCTTTATTGTTATAATAATTTGATTAATTGTCTTTTGAGTAGGTTGAGCAGCCTCAATTATATAGGAGATTGTATCACTTGCCCAACTATTAATAACTAACTGTATCGCACTCTGATCATCTGTGAGGCTACCATTCAGTGTCCTTTCCCTATAACCTTGAGCAACTACTGTACCATCTATAACCTTTATAGCCTTGAAAAATACTGATGCCTTTGGTTTGCTATATAGATTTGCTTCACCTGTTATTACTACCTGGGCAGATAGAAGTCGACCCCATTTGACTGCTGCTTCATTGGTCAAGTTTAAATGTAGCATGCTCTCATCGTAACTTTCTTCAGGAGGGAAAAAAGATCTGTTGATAACCCTGAAGCCTTTATTTTCAAATACCTGACTGAGAAATAACTCCGTCTGGGTAAGCGACGTTTGATTAGTAGGGTCACCCCACCAATAGATAGCTGAAGAGCCTTCTCTCTTCTCTGAAACGAGTAAAAGAACATCAATCTGCGTAGCATCAACGTTGCTCAATTCTATTTTTTCGAGCTTTCTCTCCAATATCGCTTTATTTACCCGAACCTTCATTAATATCCTAACGTATCTATCAGTGCTAAATTCAGAAATTATTTGATAATCCTGTATCTCCTCCTTTGTTTTTGATAGAATTTCCTCATCCAATCGTTGAAAACTATTTGCCATATCCTGGGATCCCAGTCTTTGAATGACATATTCCTCAACCGCCTTTAAAAATGCTTGGGATATGGCCTCACTTCGAGCAAGGGCGACATTTTCATTAATAATTATTCCTGTTCCTGTTACTATTCTCTCATCAATCACAGCGTCTTTTATCTCATGAGCCAGAGCATCCTTTATAAGGATATTTATAGTCAGAGACAGAAGAGACAAAAAAAGACAGAGGTATAAAAAATGTAGTATAGTATTAAAAAAATAGGGCGGCCTATCACGCCCCCCTGTTTTTTTAGGATACTTAATCTGATTCATCACATATCCTATAAACGTTAACAGGTTCAGACCTTCCCGCCGGATAGCAGGCGAAGTTTTGGTGAACCTTGCCCGCCAGGCGTATGGCGGAACAGAATCCCCCGATAAATCGGGGGAAACCCATAAACGGTTACCATATCCTTAAGAGAAAGCCTTAAAAGATTTTTAGATCCTCCTTCACTCTTCTTATAATTAACAAGGCATCTGCACCTGAAACGCTACCCATAGGATTAAAAATATTTTGTCTAAGACCCCTTTCTGCCTCAATAATACCTCTGGTAGTGCATACTATGATTGCATTAAAGTATGGTAAATCATTCCTAACATCAGCAAACGGGGACACACTTCCTATATACTTGGTGTCTAAAGAGGAGTCATTAGAAATGGTACTGATAACATCTGCAATCATCATAGCATAGCTTGCCCTGGTAATAAATTCGTTCGGGGCAAACGTTCCATTTGGAAAAGCACTCAACCCCTTTATTTTTAAGGTAACCACTGTCTGAACATCAGTCCTGAGTGGATGATCAACTACATCAGCTGGAACTGGCATCTGATATGCTGAAGAGCTCTGCCCTGGTGATTTAAAGGATGTATCAAATTTTTTTGGCCTGAACTTTTCATAGATTTTATCCAGCTTCATTTCCTGAATGAAAAGGGCGGCAACATCGACCCTTTTTACCTTTTGCAGGAGTGCAACCTTTTTACCTATTGTTGTTCCTGGCATAGCCCTTTCTATTTTTTGAACGAGTTTCAGTTCATAATCTGCCTTGTCTACAAAAGTTGTGTTGATTTCCAGGACTTTTTTGAATTGCTCTGCTGCATCGCTGAATTTATATACCTCTTTATAGGCTAAACCCATATAGAAATAGGGGTCAGGCCACTCTTTGTGTATCTTTTTAAGAATCTTGTTTGCCTTTTTAAAGTTATCCTCCACATCGTCTAACCAGTCTTTATCCCTCTGTAGGGTATACAAGCGCATAAACCCTACATAAACTCGTACTTCTTCTTCCTCGGTCTTGGCCAGCTTCTTTGCTCTGGACATATTTTGGAAAGCCGGCTTGAACTCTCTTTTATACGCAAAAACCAAACCCAATCCCCGGTAAGCTGGAGCATATGTATGATCAAGTTCTTTGGCCAGATTAAATTCCCTTTCGGCATCTGATAGCTTGCCACTTTCCAGCAATTTCATACCGGTAAAAACATGGTGTTCTGGGGTGTCGAGAGTACTTACCGGGGCCCTTGCCTTAGGAGCGCACCCACCTAGTGCCAAAATCAAAGAAATAAAGGCTAAAACAACAAAAAAGGTATATCTGTAGTTAAAAAATTTCATAAGCCTTAACCTCCTCTTATTAAATTATTAATAAAACAGTAAAGTGATGACTGTCAGTGATCTTAATCTAACACAACCATCACCCTACACTTTTGTAGAAAGGTCAAATTGTCAGCTGAACCTTTAATGCTGGCCGCATCTGCATTACTAATAACAATATCAGAGTCTCCATTATCTGCTGTCTTTATCCCTTTTACAGTGAAGGGATTGTTTGTAACCCTATCATTTGTCTGGGCAGATGTAAGATCTTTTGCATATCCAGCCATTCCCTGGTTTATGGCATAATCACGGCTAACATATGATGAACCATACACCTCGTTGCCATCCTCATCCACGACCTTTGGTGACATAGCAGGCTTTACCTGGAATCCTCTGGTATCCACTACCAATCCTGTATAGGCTTCACCTTGCGCGCCAGGAGAAACTTGAGGCTGCCTAATGGCCGGAATAGACTGTATTGACTTAGGTAACATCAGATTGGAAAATCCGCCCCTGAGGTTCATTGCTACATTAGCCTCAACAGATCCATCGGACATATACGCGATATCAACTACTTGAGATCTCTCAAGATACCCATCAACCTGATTACGTATGATGTCGCTCTGCACGACAAAATCCTTAACCAGAGTCAGTGAGTCAATCCTGACACCCTTAATAATTTCCAAAAGGTTTCTTCTGGCTACAATCACAGCTGCCCTTTTTGCCATGGCCCTCGCCTGGGCCATATTTACGGGTTTTTCTGGTGGGGCACCTATACCTATTGCCGATGCAACACCTGTTGTCCAATCTATCTTCCCATTTTCAAAGCTCTCAACAGCATTTTGGGCACAAGCCTCCCAAGGGATAATAAAAAATAATGAAAGAAAAATAACTATGCTGATAATTGCCAGCTTTTTCATAGAACCACCTCCTTAAATAAAGTTTAAAGTGCCTAAAGTTTGACAGAAATTAAGTTTTATTGCTACTACCATGATGTGTCTTTTATATCCTAATTGTTTAATTATGACACTAAAAATCAGTTTTCAGCGGATACAAAATTCTTAACCTTGTTTGACTCATTGTAAGTAATCATAGTTTTATAATTTAGGCACTCTATTCACCACAAGCCTTGCTTGCATATGTTTCAAGCCAGGGCCTATAGGTTACATTACCTATAAAGAGACTCTCGTCTGGTGGATTGTTCCCCCACCAATTATTTCTGGCGTCTATCTGAATCTTAGAGAAACTTTGAATTGCAAATGGATTATTAAGAAAATTATTATAATGTATTCGAGGAGCTGACGTTGCCTTACAGAATATTGCTCCTGTTCCCCTGTTTCTGATTAGGGTATTATATTCAATCTTTGGCGAGGAATCTTTTCCACACATGATTCCGGACTGTGAATTATCACTGATAAGGCTATAGGTTATATCTGGTTTTCCATATTCGATAATAAGGCCATTGACACCATGTTGAAAGCGACAGAATTTAAAAAAGGAAGCAGTTTTTGTTTTTTTGATAGATTTGACTGCAAAATGATAATCACCAGCAGCCGGAGAAGGACTGTTTGAGATAAAACGTATAGGCTCATCTTTTCTGCCTTTGGCATAGATACCACCATCCTTTACCTCTATGCCACTACTACCCGGATTAAAACTGACAGTTACTCCAGGTTGTATATATAAGGTTGCACCATTGTCTATTTCTAATTTTTCTTCAACAACATATGGACTATGCGCCAAGATGAGATAGGTATTAGCTGTTATGCAACCACCTAATGGTCCTTTAACTACCGATATGGTAAATGGTTTTCCATTCGGAGCAAGGCTATCAAGGGCTGAATTAACTATCACTTTTCCCATTGTTGATGAAAAAATTACTTTGGGATCTGCGCTACCCCACCAGTTATCTGACGCCTGGATAGGCTCTCCTTTTGGTGAATTTACTATAGCCAATCCACTATTGTCATGGATGTTGTTACCCATAACTTGAGGTCTGCCAAAGACTACATGTATACCATCACCACTACTTCCTACAATACTATTGGCCCGAATCAGAGGGTTTCCACCATCACAGAAAAGTCCATGCATCCCATTTCTTTTAATAGTGTTACCAGTAATCACAGGTGATGATGCCTCAGATACAATTATACCTGAATCAGTGTTGCTATGGATATAATTTTCGGTTACCTGTGATGTGGAAAAAGACCCTTTAATCAAAATTCCAGTTTCATTTTTACTAAATTCAATGTGGTTCACAAATGGTGATGAAGAGAGGATTGTCAAACCTACCAAGGCATTTTTTACCTGGCAAAAAGAGACATTACTTTTATCATTCTTTACCCTGTCAAATATAATTCCTGCCCATTGTCCACCCTTAAAACCATCAAAGATAATCATTCCTTCCTTATCCCCGACAGCCTGCAATTGACCCTGGATTACAATGGAACCACCCATTGATTCTATTCTGGTTCCAGGCTCTATAACCAAGGTTACCTTTGGCCTGACATGAATATCATTTTCAATAACATAAGGAGATGCACCCGCATACCAAATAGTATCCTTTAGTATCTCCCCTGAGACAGGGGTTGGCCCTGGGGGGATAGCCATGCCCTTAATAGACGGGCTTAACTCACTTTCATTTGCTGCCTTATCTAAGGCTGACACCTTATAATAAAATGGTGTATAGTTAGTAATTCCTGTATCAGCAATCGTATTAAACTCGGTGAAAACTATTGATTCGTAACCAGTCAATGGAGTCTGGCTTCGGTAAATCTTGTATTGAGCAAGATCCTCCTCCTTATTTGTGTCCCATGTTAGTACTACTTCGTGATCATGACTTATAGTGGAGAGGGATGTAGGGATATTCGGTGGTGTGGTATCAATAGTAATGGCACCTATCACATCCATCCATTGAGCAGTATTACCTCTTTCATCTGTAAGGTAACCAGTGATTATTGCCTCGTGAGCGTTGTCGCCAGGCCGCACCTGATATTTAGCCTCGTAAAAACCGCTCTGGATCTCCTTCATCTCTATTGCCTGTTTAAAATCTCCAATATCAAAGGAAGCTGCACAATGTGGATCTCCTTCTAGTGCTACTTTTATAATATCTCCTGCCTTTTTGGGAGAGCCAACAGCGTCGTGAACAAGCATTTTAATGGCAGGAGGCCTCGATGCCTCAGCAACAGTAGGGCCAGGGATAGTTTTAACCATATCCCTAAAAAGATCATCACTTGTTCTCAAAAGTTCTATCTGCCTTATATTTGCTGCCGTGGAAATGGCGGTAATTATCAGCCCAACAGGTGTAGTTGGCACTCCTCCCTGATGTTTGCTCTGAACATGCTGTCCGCTCCATAAGAATTCATTTGTCTTTGTATCTACCATCTTCACTGCGGCACCTACAGAAACCTTGGAATAGACAGCAGCATAGGCCCTATCATAATGTGTAATTCTGCCATAGATTACTGCATCCACACCGAGTATTTTGCCGAGCCTTTGAGAAGAGAGCTTATTGATCTCATCGGGATCAGTAAAGCCTGTTTTTTTTAATCTCTGATCAACCTTGAACAGTTCTAAATCACCATATCTCAGGGAGCTAAAATGGTTGTAAAAAGTCCTTCTTACAATCTCAAATGCCTCTTCTTTTTTAGTCTCATTTTTAAAGGGTAAAATGGCTACCGTTTTCGGCTGATGATCCTTAAGATATTCTCCTACCTTGAATTCTCCTTCGTACAGGGATCTTATCGGTGGGGGCACCACACCCTTCTTAGTTGCGACAACGCAACCTGGCAGTATAAAAAGAAAAACCAAACCCACAATCACTTTTCTTTTAAAAGAATGCGTCATTCATTCTACCTTAACAAACACAGCCATTTTTTATCATACTACGCATTGTTTGACTCTAAATAAAAATATTTAGAAGGTCAAGTTTGATGAACTTGTAAAAAGTCAAAAATGATGCGGCAAAGTAAAAAGCTCTCCCGCCAAGATGGGACAAGGCTTGCAAGTCTTGAGGAAGCGTAACGCAGCAGTTGGACTTTTTACGAAGCCGTCAAATTTACGGAGCTCCAAATGTCAATACCTTATTGATTATTTCTGTCGTATCATCCGGATTTACCCAGATTATCTCAGGGTCAGCCCTGAGCCATGTAAGCTGTCTTTTTGCATATCTCCGTGTATCGCGCTGAATGAGCCTTATAGTCTCATTAAGGTTCCATTTATCTTTAAGATACCCTACTATATGCCTGTAACCAACGGCCTGCATCGACTTAAGGTTTGAATCATATCCCATTTTAAGAAGCACTTCAACCTCATTAATAAAACCTGAATCTATCATAGATATGGTTCGTCTGTTAATTCTACTGTAGAGAATATGCCTGTCAACATGGAGGCAAAGATTGAGTGGAGAAAATCTCTTATTAGAAAAACCATGCTTTCTGGTAAGCTCAGAGAATTGGTATCCGGTGAGATGGATTACTTCTAACGCCCTTATAATCCTTACTTTATCCATTGGGTGTATCCTGTCTGCTGCATTCTTATCAAGCCTTGATAACTTTTCATAAAGAAAGGATGGGCCTTGTTTTTCACATTCCTCCCATAAGTTCTGCCTTAATTCTAAATCTGATGGAGGACAATTAAAAAGGCCACCTAAAAGTGCTCTGACATAGAGCCCTGTCCCGCCAACCACAATGATAGGTATTTTCTTAGAATGAAGATCCTTGATTATCGGAAGGGTATGAACGAGAAATAATGCGGCATTAAATTCCTGATCTGGATTAATAATGTCTATGAGGTGATGAGGAATTCCTTTTCTCTCAGATATGGGAAGTTTCGCTGTACCCATATCCATTCCCCGGTAAACTTGCATAGAATCAGCATTTATTATTTCACCACCCAAGATTGAAGCTAACTCAACAGCTAAAGCGCTTTTTCCTGAACAGGTTGGTCCGCTTATAATAATTAATTTAGGGGAATCATCTACCATTTGTAATTTGATACTTCTTGCTGCCTGCTACCTTATGTATACCGGTTACTTTTCTCAAGTTTCCAGCCCGCCCTGCCCGCCCTGGCACGACTTGCCTGGAATATGTTACTGTCGCTGTAATATTTCAGAAGCTGAGTCCATGGATCTCAGGCTGAAAAATCAGGTCTGGGCCAAGGGCGCGACATCGCAGGAAAATAATCCTGATTCGTAAAATTATGAAATTTATAGCTAGAAAATATACCCTTGCATGCCAGGTCTGGGCCAGGGTTTCAAGTTTTAAACCCTTAATACCTCACATCCTTCAAATATAGTCCGCCTGGTGGGGCCATAACCCCAGCTTTCTGCCGGTCTTTCGAGGCCAATATCTCTATAAAACGGGCGGTATTGATTTCACCTAGGCCTGCTTGAACAATTGTTCCCATGATATTTCTCACCATATGTCTTAAAAAACCATTTGCCTCAAAATGAAAGCTCAAGAGATTGCTATCTTGGATGTGAAGCTCTGCCTGAATCATGTTTCTTACTGGATTAATCTTCCCATCTCCAGCAGAATAAAAGGAAGAAAAATCATGGATTCCCTTCACAACCTCCAGACATTCCTTTATAGCATGCAAGTCAAGTAACCGCGATATATGCCACGCATAATGTCTTAGAAATGGAGATGGGAGTTTTTCGTTATAAATTCTGTATTCGTAAACCTTGCTTTTGGCATCATACCTGGCATGAAAATCAAAAGAGACATATTCTGCTTCTTTAATGATAATGCCATCGGGAAGAAGAGAATTAAGACCTTTTAAAAAGACAGAAGGGGTGAGGGTGGAAAAAACTCTGAAATTTGCTACTTGATGAAGGGCGTGTACACCAGTGTCTGTCCTCCCAGAGGCAATAAGAGAGACAGGTTTTCCGACCATGGTCTCTATTTTTTCCTCAATAGTGCCCTGAATGGTAGGCTGATCAGGTTGCCGCTGCCATCCAAAATAGCCAGTTCCGTCGTAAATAATAATAAGCTTTATGTTTTTTTCCTCTTTATTGTTTGCCACAATCCATTTTCCATGATGAAAAAATCCACCCACATCTATCCTACCTATATCGGAATTGCCTGGATGAATTTCCCCAGCTCTTAAAAAATATTGCTGTGGAGCACATATCTTCATTAAATCAATAGCTCCTGAGATTGTAAACAAAAAAGGGAAGGTGAACAACCTTCCCTTTTTAAAATACTTATGAGGATATACTCATTATCTCTTTGAATACTGAAATCGGGCTCTGGCGGAACGCTGTCCGTATTTTTTGCGCTCCTTTATTCGGGAGTCCCTGGTAATAAAGCCTGCCTTCTTTAACGGCTCCCTGAATTCAGGGCTTATCTTGAGAAGGACCTGGCTTATGCCATGCTTTATGGCCCCAACCTGACCGGAAATTCCTCCTCCTTTAACATTTATCGTAATATCATACCTGCCCACGGTATTTGTCAGCTCGAGGGGTTGGGAAACAATCATCTTGGCTATATCGGTGACCAGATAGTCATCTATTGGACTCTTGTTAATAACGATATTACCCTCACCTAATTTCATCCAGACCCTTGCTATCGCAGTCTTTCTCTTACCTGTAGCATAATACCTTTCTTCTGCCATTTAAATCTCCAATTTTTTCGGTTGTTGTGCTTGATGAGGATAATCCTGGCCAGCATATATCTTTAGTTTCGTTAATTGCCTTCTGCCAAGACTATTCTTAGGCAGCATTCCCTTTACAGCAAATTTTATTAGGTTCTCTGGTTTCTTCAAAAGCATTTCTTTAGCCGTGGTCTTTTTTAGCCCACCGACATAGCCGCTGTGGTGATAATACATCTTTTTTTCCATCTTACCACCTGTTAAAATAACCTTGTCGGCATTAATAACAACGACATAGTCGCCAGCATCCATATGAGGTGTAAAAATAGGCTTATTTTTCCCTCTTAAAATACTCGCTATTTCACTGGCCAGCCTTCCCAGAACCCTTTCCTTAGCATCTATTAGATACCACTTTTTTTCTATCTCATGCTCTTTGGCAACAAAGGTTTTCATCTCATTAAAGCCTTATATAGGTAATTACTATAATGTCAATAGTCGATTTTTTTTATTTCTCAACCAACACAATCTGAGCCTTAGTTTATTAAAGAAATTTCAGGATAATGTCAAGGGTTTTTACAAAATTTAATATTGACAGAAAAATATAGACCTGTTAATGGATCATTAATGATTATCCAGTAATTGAATAAAAGAAGCATACGCGCCCGTAGCTCAGTTGGATAGAGCGCCGGGCTTCGAACCCGTAGGTCGCAGGTTCGAATCCTGCCGGGCGCATTTAAAAATTTAGGGGGCCGTTAGCTCAATTGGCAGAGCAACTGACTCTTAATCAGTAGGTTAGAGGTTCGATTCCTCTACGGCCTACCAATAAAATCAATAACTTAGCTGATACCTGTTTTCGCCACATTGAGGGATGTGACAGTTTTGTGACAGGTATCGTTCCCGGAGGCGGTCAGTCCGTTTAGAAGATTGACCGCTTTCTTTTTATGTTCCTGACTTAGATGAGCATATCTCATAGTCATGGTGATATTCTTATGACCTAATATCTCTTGTAATTCCTTTAGAGATCCCCCTCTCATTATGAAATGGCTTGCAAAGGTGTGTCTCAGGTCATGGAATCTAAAATCTTCTATCCCGGCGCGCCTTAGAGACGCCTTAAACGATGTCTTTATGTCATTAAAGGGCTTGCCTTTAGCATCACAAAAGACATACTCTGATCGTAATTGAACCCTCTTTCTGATACTTTGAAATAGCTCTGCAAGATCATCATTGATGGGGATCTGCCTATCCTCATCTGTTTTGGTCATGGGAGCAAATAAATAGATAAAACCATTTCTAACCTGATTCCATTTAAGACTCAAAACCTCTTGCCTTCTCATGCCTGTATTAAGAACGGTCACGATAACATCTTTTGTGTAGTCATGGATGCACTTATCAAGTAAGGTTATTATCTCATCCTCATTGAGATATCGAAACCGCTTATTATTCTCTTTCATCAAAAGGGATTTTCCCTTGTCAAAAGGATTGCGCTCCATCATTTCCCATTCAATGGCTTTGATAAAGATGTGATGTAAGCAAGACATTTCCCTGTTGACGCTGGCAGTAGCCCTAACCCTTCCGTGCTGGTTAGGCATTTGCTTTAAATGGTTTCTATAGGTCTCAAGGTCCACATACCGGATATTATCAAGCCTGGTATCCTCCCCAAAATAATCTTTGAATTTGACAATGCAAAATCTTTTCCATGTCTTGAAACTGGATTGGCTTTTATAGTTCTCCTTGTATTTAACCAATAGCTCCTTTAATGTGGTTGTGTAATCCTTCTTAACGTCCAGATAGCGCTTTTCTGCTATAAGAGAAACACGCTTGCCAAGTTCGGCCTCCGCATCTTTTTTCTTACTAAAAGATTTTCTAACCCTCTTTCCATTAGGGTCAAAGTAGTCAATCTGATAAGAGTTGCCTCTTTTTCTTATCTTTGCCATAATTAAATTCCCCCTTTCTTTTTTGTATATTTCTGAAAAAGCTCGATAACAACCTGTCTTGCGCTCTTGCCTTCCAGCGCTGCCTTAGCCCTGACTTCATTCCACAGTTTAACTGGAATGTCTCTAATGGTTATCGGTTTTACTGTTTCTTTTTTCATATAAGCCCCCCTTGTTTGATGTTTAATTATATGATAAACAAGTCAAACAAGTTTGTCAATAAAAAAATGATATGCTTTAAATGACATAATCCAAGTAGCTGAAATTATTAAAATCTTTTTTTGTGTATGTCTGATAAAAAACAATCCCTTACCTCTGAGCCTCTCGAAAGGCCCAGGGTAAAGAATCATTCAGAGATTTCTTCTGCCCCAATCAATTTTTTTACTGTTTCAAAATCAAAATTGTAGGTCAAAGCCCATGCTTTAAGCCCCTCATAATTCGATACTGAGACTCCAAAATCAGAATTAAAAACATTTTTCAGACTTGTCAACGCTGTGAGTTTTCTTTCATTCACTTCAAGCCTTTTGTCCATGAAGGGAATCCCTGCCGCTTTTTCCGCTTTATAAATAATGCTCTTTAGCTCCGCTATGGTATCATCTTGAGCCTTAAGTACATCTTCAACCTTTCCAATGATCTCTTGTTGGTAGAAAGTAAGGTCAGCAATACTCACGTTAGGCATATCATATTCAACATCATCTGAGGCGATATCATCAATCAACCTGGCTAAAATACTGAGGTGTTTTAGTAACCAGTAGCAATCGTCCAGGTCGCTTAATGTTCGTAAGCCCTTTATTAAGTCAATGATTTTCCGGCTTACCTTTAGCCTGCCATTATTTTTTGTGTCCATGATAACCTCCCTTAAGATTAATCCTCACCCCAGGCCCCCAAAGGCCCAAGATAGAAAATCATTTTTTAGCCTGAATATGCTGAACCGCTAACATTGCATAATCCTGTAAAGCTGTTAAAAAACCAAC
>DATKWM010000002.1:0-32563 GCA_035529575.1 Desulfatiglandales bacterium | reverse complement strand
TTACGACATGGAACCTCTATAAGAAAACCAGGTAACGCGTTAGAATACAGGCTATACAAAAAAGATAAAGACAGGATTATCAAACAGTATAAGCACTTAATTCACTTATTAGATAAGTGCACAACTAAGGCTGTCGTTGTTGACTCTAATATGGAAGAAATAGTGACTGTTTATAACGTGATGTAAATAAAAGATATTCTTCTTTTAAAATGGTGCCGAAGGCGGGACTTGAACCCGCACGGGCGTAACCCACTACCCCCTCAACCAAGGCGAAGGTTAAAAGCAGGTAAACAGAGGTAAAGTCAGTTAAGTAAGCAATTCAATAACTTATGCTCATTGATATAAGAGAAGTAGAAACAGGTAAAGAGAGGTAAAGAGAGAGGTATATTTCACAAAGTGCTTATAAATGCTTATACAAAACCCGCTACCTCGAAAAGATAGCGGGTATAAAAAAGCAAACATTTTTCATTAACAGATAAGAAAAAGGGAGCCTTGAAGATGCCCCGGAGCATTTTCTTGAGTTCCCTTTTTATTTGAAATTAAATGTCGTCACTTAAATATTTCTATGGTTTTGAGGAATTTGCGTTGACGGGTTGGGCGGACTTCTGGTGGAGGTCCTACAATTCCTGAAATACGATCTTCAGTTCGTCCTGCAATCTCTTCTGGCCCTTCTGAAACCACTCCTCGCCTTGTTCTTTCAGCAATCTTTCTGTTGATTTCAGTAAGAACTTTTGCTGCGGTGGGGTCAGCGTCCAATCTTCTATTCCAAGCAATTTCATAGCTGTCTGCAATGTTACTTGGGTCATTAATATACCATACTCTCAAGCGCTTTAGTTTGCAAATTTATAATTTCATAGTTGACACATCTGGAAATAGATGTATAATATACACAAAGTTAAAAAAAAGGAGAGATAATGCCCAAACGAACCAATATTTATTTACCTGAAGAACAGATCAAAAGACTAAAGGATATTTCAAAGAAAAAGGATATCTCAGTATCGGAATTAATCAGACGTGCTATTGAGGACTATTTAAAGAGAGAGGAAAAGAAAGTATGACGATAACGGAAAAAGAGTCCCTACCCTACCGGAGGGGAAAAGCGGACATCCTCACCGCCTGGGGCTCCCTAACCTTGAGGGCTATGAGAGGAAATAGCAATGAAAGATAGAAAACCTCCCCGATTGCTTTTAATCGATTTCTGCAATATCAAGCAATGGGATATAGAAACGATTTCAAAATTAGACGAAACTCAACTTCAACAAGGCTCAGATAGTGAGCCTAACGACATAATAATTAATTGTAAAACCCGGCATGACAGGCAGCATAAGTATATGTTAGTTGAAAACGATGGAGCTAAAATCCTTCAAGAGCATATCCCTGAAACCTTTATCCTTCCGTCTCAGCCCGAATTTCAAAAACTTTGGGAGTATTTGAAAAAAAGTCAAAATGAGTACAGAAGCTTCCTTGAGTCATGTATTAAGGGTGACTTAAATCTTCTTTACCTTAATAAGTTAATAAAAAATGTAAAAGACCCTGAGCCTGCATTTTTCCCGATGTATTTATCCGCAGCAAGAAAGACAGAAATGAATCTGCTCAAATGGAATCCCGTCTTACGGCTTATGAATCGCGGGGAATATATAGAGGATACTATTGATATAGAAATTATAAACACTATTTTAGGACAACGGTTGATGCAGCAAGTAGGCCAGCAGAATTCTATTTTTTCCACAATAAAACAATGTGCTAATCCAGAATGCCACATCTATTTTATCGGAAAGCGGCCAAAAACTAAACATTGTTCAAATAAATGCCGCCATCGCCATAATAACTTAATAAAGAAAGAGACAGGTTATTCAAAGAAATATATGTCAGAACACCGCATTAAAGGATGGAGTTATGTTCCTTCTTCCGAAAGATAGAAATCACGAGCTTTTTTAAAGACCCTCCTAGACTCCCTTTTTACACGATACTTACCTTAAAATCGTAACCTATTGAGTTTACGGCGTTTTTTCTTGATTTAAATATTATTTATAGTAAGCTTTTAGTACAAATTAATGGAGGCTTAGTATGAATAAGCTCAGGAAAACCCGAGTTCTCAAGGAGATGAATCAGTTTCAATTACGCATTGCAACAGGGATTCACCAGTCGAGAATTTCTCTTATTGAAAATGGATATGTTGAGCCTCGGGACGACGAGAAGAAGAGACTTGCAAAGGCTTTAAAGGAGCCCGTTGAGACCCTTTTTCCTACACCGGCGAAGGGTAAAAGCCTTCTGACTGAGAGGAGAGAGGAATATGGTGAGTCATGAGCAAGCCCGTAAAACTGGGAAAGATAATCCAGGAAATCATGAGGTGCCTTGAAAGAAGGCAAAAGATATCAAGCGAAAAGCAACATAATCCGGCATGTCAAAAACAGGATAAACAAGATGAAATTACTGATCGATACCCGCGAACAGCAACCATACATATTTGAAACCCCTTCAGACGTGGGGACTATCTCTATAGGTGATTATTCTGTGTGTGGGTTAGAGAACCATATTGCTATCGAGCGTAAAGAGCTTAATGACTTGATAGGTTGCCTTACCACTGACCGGGACCGCTTTGAAAAAGAATTATTCAAGGCCCGTGCTCTTGATTACTTTGCCCTGGTGATCGAGGCCAGTCTATCAGACCTCATTAATGGCCGTTATCACTCACAAATGACCCCAAAGAGCGCAATCCAGAGCCTTCTTGCTTTTTCTATCAGGTACAGCTTGCCCGTGTGGTTCTGTGAAAACCGGAAATACGGCCAGCGAATAACGGAAAGCCTGCTTTGCAAATATGCCAGAGAAATTGAAAAGCGATTCAATTTGATAGAGGAGAATCTCGAATAATGGAATTTAATCCTAACCAGGAAATACCAAAAGAGCTTTTACGAGCCAAGGTAGAAGAACATAAACAATTTTATCTTGAGCGCGGATTCGGAAAACAAGAGGTTATTGAGAATGCGAATTGGCTACGCGAGCAAGTAGGTCTTGAAGGAGAAAACGAAAAATACAATCCCCTTGAATTTCCGCCTATTATGGATGGAGTAGCCGGGACCTTTGCGCGGATTTATGCCAGCCATTTAGAAGTACCAGAACATTTCCTTTATATGGGCTTTCTAACTTGCCTGGGGAGTATCCTTGCTGACCGTGTGAGTATTTCAAGTGAGCTTGACACACGGCCCAGGCTCTACACGGTTCTTTTAGGTGAAAGTGCTGATGATAGAAAGTCGACGGCCATACAAAAGACAGTTGATTTCTTCAGAGAAACACTAACCAAAGAGAGTTTTTCTCCTTGTTGGGGAGTAGGATCAGCAGAGGGATTGCAAGCGCGATTAAGCGAAGGGAAAAAAGCAGAAGATCCTAAAAACCTTCTATTATGCTTTGATGAGTTCAAATTATTCGTGAGTAAGTGCCAGATTGAAACCTCTGTCCTTCTTCCTTGTGTTAACTCACTTTTCGAAATGACCCACTACGAGGCTCATACTAAAAAAACAAGCGTAAAGGTCGAAAATGCCCATCTGAGTATTATCGCTGCATCAACGGTGCAAACCTGGGAGCGGATATGGACGCCTGCCTTTACTGATATCGGATTTTACAACCGTCTTTGGTTAGTACCAGGAACCGGAGAAAGAAAATTCTCTCTGCCCTCAAAGATACCTAATGAAGAGAAAATAAATCTCAAACATCGCCTTGTCGGTATCCTTCAAATGGTTGGTGATGGTTTGGAATTAAATCTCACAGAAGAAGCCAAAGAACTATATCAAAGCTGGTACATGGAGTTAGAGCAGTCTATCCACACGAAACGCCTTGATACCTACACCTTACGACTCATGCCTTTATTGGCACTGAATGAATCCAAAGATAAGATCGACCTTGACATTGTTAAAATGGTTATTGCCTTGGCCGATTGGCAGCTTGAAGTAAGGCGCTTGCATGATCCTGTCGAGGCCGAGAATAACACAGCGAAACTTGAGGAGCGAATAAGACGGGTATTAAAGGCAGGGCCAAAGGCAGACCGTGAACTTAAACAAAGCACCCACGCTAACAGATTAGGTCTTTGGTTTTATAGTACCGCTATCAATAATTTAAGGAAGGCTAAAGAAATAGCCTGGAATAAAGAAGGGAAATGCTGGCAACTATTATGAAAAGTGTAGCCAAAAGTGTAGCCACCCTCAAAATAGGGTTTAAACGTATATCGGTTCTACATTTCCTCATATACCCCTATATATAGGAGAATAATATATATCTCTTATGCTCTATGAAATATGGCTACATTCAGTGATTTCAATAGGTTATAGTGCTAATTGATAGTGGCTACAGAAGTGGCTACAAAAATAGAAGAGCAGTACGGAGATAATAGAATGACAACAATGGAAACAAAAAACGAGGGTAAGCACGTGAGCATAATGATAACGGCATTTTATGACAAGCACCAAGACACCATAAGAAAATCGGTTAAGGATGGGAGAGATGGTGTAGGAAGAGTAATTACAACACCTTCCTTTCCCCTAAAAAGGGAAGACAGATGAGTAAGTGGTTTGAAGTAGGGCGTTTTTAGGTGATTTGCAGGAGAGCGGGAGAGTTAAATATCTCTCTCAAGTCTACTGTATTGAAAAGTTACAAAATTGTAGTTTTTAGGGTGATAAATTGGAGAAGATAAACACTAAATTACTCGTATCAGTTGAGGAAGCCGCGAGGTGCTTGGATTTGAGCATCAACACCGTTTACAACGAGCTTTCAAAGGCCAGAAGAGGCAAGCCTACCTTCTTAAAGGTGAAACCTGTCAAAGTGGGCGGCAAGCTCTTAAAGTTCAGAGTGAGCGACTTACAGCGATATGTTGACGGATTGCCAGAGGACTAATTTTTTAAGAAATACTCAAAATGAAAGGCTCTAATTTGCTTACTAACTGCTTATATGGACTTAATTTATTACAGTATATCAATGACTTACAGGTAACTCACTACTATCATAAGGTAGTGGATTATAACAACCATTTAACCGAAAGGAGTAAAAGCAATGATGAAGGATGCAGTAAGTTTAGAGAATTTTGAGCGTATGGAAAGGGGTCTACCTCCCACGCCCCGGCCAAAGGTAGTTAGAACGGAGCCGGAAAAGCCGAAAGTTGAAAATGAGATACGGTTTAAGGACATCCCGGAAGGTGAGATTTTTGAATTTTCGGCGCGGAATTGTACTTATAAAAATTCTGAAGGGACCAGGTTTACAGGCTATACCATATATTTGGAAATGAGAGACGGCAATATTATCGAAGGTTGGCTTGATGAAGGAAACTTTCAGAAGCTGAAATTGAGGCTCCAAGCGGAAAGGCCGGATCTACTCAGTAAAATAGCTTTAGGCGGTAGAACGATTAATGCAGGAGGCACAGAATAAAATGACTGAAGAAAATGGACAAGGTGTTGATGCTCAAGGGAACTGGCAAAATTGGTACGATAAACCCAGTACTCCAACTGAGGGCGGCCGGCAAGGTTGGGATGAAGGCGGGGCGCTTGAGGATATGACTCAAGAGCAAGCTCTAAAGGAGATTAAGGCTATTGAAAATGACCCCTCTTTCGCGGGGGAAGGAAAGCTCGACTATTGGAGCAGACAAAATATGTTGAAAAGGCGAGATGCCCTCTACCGCCAGGCATACCCTGAGAATGTCGGGAAAGAGTATTCGGGCATGGAAGAGACCTTGCAGAAACAAGGCATTACTAAAGAGACACTTGAGGCTGATCAGGGGAGATTTGCAGACCGTGACGAAAAGGAAAGCCGAAAAAAGACCATGGAGAATTTAATTTCTCATTTTGGAACTGAGGACGATGCTAAGCAAGCCATAACCGAGGCACGAGGTCTTTTAAATAGATTTGCCAAGCCTGACGATTTGATTTTTCTTGATGAAACAGGGCTCGGCAACAATGCCGATTTTATTCAAAAATTGGCGGAGATTGGACGCATGCTCAACCCGAAAAAGGAGGTATAGGAATGAAGACACAGAACGATTTAAGAGAAGAGATAGACGCAATACTGAGCAGTAAACTTGACGATGCGGTAAAGGCATTTCAGACCGAGCGAGGCCAAGACTTTAACGAATTGGTTGCACTCAAAAAGGCCGTAGAAAGCCTTGAAGCTGAAAAGGCGGGTATTGTGGAAGTGATGAAGGGATTGAACACCAAGAAAACCTCAGGCATGGCAGAGTACAACCGCTTGACTTCTAAGCTAAGCTGGTTTGATAGACAGCTCAAAGGGAAAAGAGGTCAAATCGATGTCCTTATGAAGAAGCTAACAGAGATCGAGGTTGATCCGAAAACGCTGACTCTGATTTTGGCATATCACGAGAAAGAAGGGAATAAAAAATGAATAAGGTTAATAATAGTGGCAACACCAAAAAACCTACTCACAAACAGGCAGTTATCCTGAAAGCAAAACAAGAGCATCCCAATCTCACTACAAGAGAAATAGCCAAGATAGCAGACACTGATCATGCCTATGTTATTCGAACTTTACGGCGGTATGGCATAGATAGAGTACATGTTGACTTATATAAACAGCATCGGGCCGACATTCTGGCGGGATTGCAGGCTGATAGCGTGAAGACATATTACAAGTTGACTGAAAAGGATAAAAAAAAGCTGATAATGCGCCGGGGCCTGGTCGATTTGGGAATTAGTTACGACAAGGAACGCCTCGAAAGAGACCTCAGCACAGCTAATATTATAAATGTTTTCGCTGACCTTGAGGCCCTTAGAGCAGCACGGGAAGGCCAAGCTAATGACCAAGAGTGAGCATGGTAGCATATGAAATTAAGGATAAAGCCAGCCCCCAGGAATTGAATCCGGCAGAGGGGGTGGGGGGGGGTCGAAGGCGAAAAGTCCATCAATATACTTACTCCTATAAATCCGAAATTCACAAAAACGCTTTCTCATGGATAAGTTAAAACTACTACAGGGTATATTTAAAGGCCATGATATACCTAAGTACATGCCGAATATTGACGCAGCTATTAAGCACTAAATCTTGTGTTTACGAGAAAGGCCATAATATCTACCTATAGGCTAAACCGAGAAATGCGAAATCTGAGGCCAAAACAGCGTTATTTGCCTAGCTTGATTGTTCTTTAAAAACAGAATCAGCGGTGAGCTAATGGCCAGCCCGAAGTCGGCCATAAGTGGCAAAAGAAAACAAACTCTTATTAAAGAGGGGACGAAACAGTGTCTCCACCTACGGGTGGTAGGGTAGCCAACAAACCGAAAGATGGCATACATTCTTGGGGTATCCGTTTGATATCGAACGCCTTAAGTGGTCTTTTATCCATAGCAGATATCACAAGGAAAGATAAAAGGTGCCGCTATATGAAGATATGTTTTGGTCCTCTAACACGATTTGGATTGGCAGAAATGGGAAATGCGGAGGGGTGAATCTTCTTTCTTGGCGCGCCAGTACTGTCTAGCTGACCCTGCCTTTCATTCATACTTACATAGCGATTGAGTCTTGCACATATTCACAGCTCAGTGAATGTCCTAACAGCTACCCCATAAGCAGGGTGCTCAACATCTAGGACGCCTGCTTCAAACCCGCGCCCCGTTCCACAGAGCCCGGGCTTTTTTATTGAAACATAAATCTGAGTTAAGGCCTTATCAGATATGGCCTCTCCACACCCGGAATCTATGCAAGCTCTCAAGTTCTCTAGGCATTCATTCTCTCGTTTGGTTTGGATTTCTCCTATTGCTAAAGTCTCTATCGTGCCATGGTGCGAATCACCAGGTGAGACAAAAACACCAAGGCGTAGCCCGTTATGGGCTGTAATGTTACCTCCATGGAAAGTGGTCGACTCATCAGCACAGCCAATATTCCTCAGATTTGATAGCACTGATCTGAGTCGAGAATCAGGATCGTTATTGGCATCCAGCATTATCCCCACAGCACTGACTAGGTGAAAGTTTGGCTCCTCCTTAAGAAAATGCAATGTAGGCCCGAGATTTGCAATTCCACGAAAACAGAAGACGCAGTATTCGCTCTCGTCAAATCCTCTCCTAGTAAATAGTGATTCAAGAAAAAAGGCTTCTGCATCGCCCTCCCCCAAGAAAACCTTTCTAGGACTGAAATCACCCGACAAGCGCATTTTCGACTGACCGTAGTTTCTGTAAAAATGCGGCATTACCGAAGCTCCGCATTAGTCTCTCGTGAAGCCAGTAGGTCCTGAAAAGAGAAATAGGAGGCGGTTCCCTCCCCATTCTTATTCAGTAGTCTGAACAAGGCCAAGTCTTCAAAGGCCATATCGTTTGCGACTTCAGCAAACATATCTAACATTTCGTCAGAGTGTGTAGAAATGAATAACTGCAAATTGTTTTGGACAGATATATCCAGTAGGTAGCGAATAAGCTTGGGGACGATGATGTAGTGGATGCCATCTTCAATTTCATCAATAATAAGTAAACCATTATGCTGCACGGATGCATCCAAAACCATGTGAAAAATGTTCGCAAATCCCCCACCGAGCAAAGGCACTGGCATGAGGTTTTCCGCTCCAATATCGGCATATATAGTCTGCACCCCACTTTCACTAAGAGGTAAAAGATTTTGGATATTTGGCTCAATCATCTTCAACTGTCTCACTATTTCGTTGACTCGATTCTTCTTCGTCAACTCGGTGAGTAAATTGTGTGCTTGCCCCCACAATTCTCTATAGTAGGGGGTTATGAAATATGCAGAAATATTGTCTTGCGTTTGAGGTGAATGGCTTCTTAGACCAGTTCTCATACGAGGGCGTGAATCGGCATCTACCGCTTCTGTTTCTGTTTCCCAGGCTATTTTTCCAGTGAACTCACCATTCGGTCCTTGAAAGTCGAATGTTAGCCCCTGTATTCGACCCTCTGTTTTGGTCCCATTTGGTTCTCCTTCTGGACTATATATTGGTGAAATTACAAGCTTCCTATATGGACTTTCTGTCTCCGATAGGAAGTCTCCATAGCCGTCAAGTTCGATATTTTCGGATATGCTCAGTTCATGGAAGACGCTGGTGAATGGCCTTTCAAGATTAGGAGTCAACGCGTGCTCATTTCGGAAGTTGTAGAGTGATAAAGCTAAGGTTGCGTTTGGCCCACCAGCTAAAAGAAAAGGAATCTCTAACACAGATGTCTTTCCACATCCGTTCATACCTGTGAATACGTTCACTCGCTTTAGTGACGAAATACTCACATTCTTGAAGCTTCGAAAGTTCTTCGCTTGAATTTTGGAGAACAATTCTCTCCTCCTTACTGTTTGTAGGTGATTATCATATTCGGAAATTGAATACTTCTACGACGGCAATAAGTTACCAGAATCTTTTCTTTAAGTCAACATTAGAAACGGGTAGCGGGGATTCATCTTGGATTTAGAACAACAGATAAGTTGTCAGTCTTTGGATAACTTGCCACGTCCTGAAATAATCAACCGTGCCTAAATGCTGTCATACGCTTTGCATACACCCAACTCCCAAAGACTTTCCCCTAAGACCACAAAACCCCACCTTTCAATGAGAAATGGGGTTCAGATATAAGTCATAGAGTATTCATTAAGGGTTATTTGGCTTAATGTTCCTTGGAAATTAAATAGGTGTCTTTTTTGTAGTGGGCTCAGATTGCTTTTTTTTCAATTCTTCTAATCTCATCCTCTCGCGCAATCTCTTACGTAACTCTTCTTTGAATGCTTCTTTGTAAGCTTCTCTCGCTGATTTCAAGATCTCATGTTTCTTTATTACCCCTTGTATCCTCTTAGCTCTCCGATACTCTTCTAAGCTTATTACTTGCATTATGTTGATATCCTTTTTTACAAAGTTAGAATAGCATTTGAGGCCACAAATGCAACGAAAAAGATAAAATGAATGATTACCTACATGGGGGTATAGAGATCGTGCAGCCTGAGGGCTATTTCTTTGATATTTTAGGGGTGTGAGAGGCTATTTTGGGGCAGATAAGACCCTAATTGTTCTTTGAAAACTGAATATGTTTTATATTAAAGAAATTGAAAGACATGAAGAATAAATCAGTCTAATTCTAGGGTTTTTCTAATGATTTGAATAGCAGATCCAAATTCTTCTTTTATAAATTCGAATTTAGGTTTGAGACCAGGGCCAATTAATTCTTCGAATCTAGTATTAACAATATTTTGACGATCTGGATCAAAAACAAAGAAATTCTTGATTCTTGTTTTTCCAAGTGAGCCTAAAGCGAATAAGTATCTAAAAAATAAATCGCTCTTGGAAAGAGAATACCCTATTATAAAAATATTTTCTGCATCTGATAATTCCAATGCTGCTTGACCCCAAACTTTTGATAAGCCCTGATGATATTCTGTTTTATTCCATGTTGGTGGTATAATAAATGGCTCGCTCCCTACGTCTCTTTCGCAATGTTTAAGGCCAGACTTCGATAAATTTGAAGGAAGATCTATACAAACTGATTTTTGATCAAACAAGTTATGACGGAATTTCTTGTAAAAATCTCCAAAATGCCATGGAATAATTTCTCCACATTTTAAACAACTCGCCCAGTTTAATGATCCATGCAATTTCATTAGGGATGCATTGCCCCGCCCTGTGGTTTCAGACAAACAATAATTAGCTGGAATACTATGATAATGTAAAGCATAGTCTAATGCTAAGTCATAATTAAAGGTAATAATAGAGCATTTGTTTTCTTGCCTCCCATTGTTTAATTCCATTATCATTTTTACAAACATATCATATAACTCAGTGGGGTGTAGATAATTACCCCCAGCACGATGCTTAACTGGAAAAGTAATCGTTTTTTCTAGCGTTTTATAAATTAACCGTCTTATTGATACTAGAAGTAACTTAATATCATCACTTGTCATTCCAGGGAATTTATTAATTAATCGCCCCATCTCAAAAGCAGCAAACACCGATTCAATGTTATCTAAATCAAGTGCCGATTTTGAATGAACAGGTTGCAGTGCAGAAATAGCATCAAACACAAAGTCAAAATCTTTTTTGAAGTCATCAGCTCCCCTTTGTCTACGTAATTTATCAGCTTCATTGAGGAAATTAGCCATTAAGGGAGCACCTGCATGCACCGAAGCACCTGCCCCTAATATAAATACTGTCTGGCTCATACTCTTTCTCTAGATAAAAGAATTATTTCTTGGATTTTTTTTCATACTTTTTGAGGGCTTCTTCTAAAAGACGTCTTATTGCCTCAGACCTTGTGGGAATACGATTGCTATAGCGGAAATCTTCAATTTTCTCTAATAGGTCATTATCAAGTACCATAAGAATTTTAGGCTTTTCGGTTGGCATAAAATAAACATAATCGAAGAGAAAATGATAATCAATAAAAAAATATATTGACAATCCCGAATATAGGGTATATAGGGTATATATAACAATCTCTAAAGCATAGGCAATGACAATCAAAATTATTAACATAACGGAAGATACCTCATTGAGGCGACTCATGGGGCCGGTTGTCTATGCCGGAGAGTACATCTTCCGTTTTTATTTGGCCTAAAGGCTAGGGAGGGGGGCTATGGCAAAGGATAAAGAAGAAATTCCAGGACCAGAGGATTTTAAAAGGAACCTTAATTCAGTCTTAAACAATAGCTATGATCGATTGCTTTTTCTCTCTAAAGGTATTCATACAATAGGGGAGAGTGGTGAGGGTATCTTAGATAAGGATTGTGTTGTTTTAGAGGATTACTTGATGGACATAGCAAGGGAGCTTGAGGAAGGTTCCAAAACCTTAGACAACTTTGATTTAGTTGCAAAGTAAAGGGGGGCTACACCATGACCAAGCATAACCTTATTACTCAAAAAATAGTGCTTTTAGGAATGATTAATGAGCTTACAGGAGAACAGAAAAAGGAAGCTGATATAATATTGACAAAATTCATATCAGGTAAAGCGATTACAGATCAGGAGCGGAAAGAAAACCCGAAAATGTGGGCGCATGCAGAGAAATTTTTTGAATTTGGAAAAGCCCCTGAAACCGATTTACAAGCGGCCAGCTCATGAGGATCGGTCAGGGGCTAACAGGTAGCGTTAAAGCTACCATAAGGGGGATAATATCATGAACGAGAAAATCAAACAAGAAAAGAAAAAGGCAATGGTTAAATCAAAGAAGGATTTAGACAAAGACAGAGAGAAGTTTTTAAGTCAGGCAAGGGAAGGTCTCAAAGAGTTAAAGGACTGTGATTTTGAAGAATTTAAAGAGCACATGATTGAATTAGGAGAGCAATTACTTGCAGGTCAATTTATGATGATGGAATGGTTAGGAGAAGAAAGACAGAAACTTTTCAATCAGGCTGTGGATTGTATAAAGCAAATTAAAGCTACCAATGATAAAGATTTTAAGATCGTAGAGAAGAAGTTTAAGGAAGTTGATAAGGAAATAAACTCACTCATGCACCAGGCAAGCAAAGCGGAAGCCATGGGTTTATGCTCAATGCTTTATACAAACGGAGCTGTTGCTGCCCTGGGTAAAAGAGGCTTACTCACAGATGAGGCTCTACAAGAAGGGCTTACCCTTGTACCTAAAAGAGTGAAGAAACATATAGCAAATGTCATGAGAATAAAGATTAGTGAAGTTGATAAAACTTTGTTGGATGCTATCCAGGCCACAGTTTAAAGAATAAAGCCGAGGTCCCGGAGAGATCCGGGGCTTTGATTGTGTTTTTTAGAAAGGAAACATAGTGGCAAAAAAACACTCCATAGACTTCATTCTCAAAAAAACAAATAAATGTTACTGGCCTTCACGTATGGAAATAGAGGGTGGCTCTATGGTAGTAAGTAAGATTTTTATAGCTGTAAATTTTTTTCATAATATTTGGAGAATACCTTTGCGTATTTGCAGGAGGTTATGGTGGGGGTATTGAAACAAAGAATAACTCACAGGATAGGTTATGCAGACCGAAAAGCGGGGACCCTAAACATAAGAGCAATTATAAAATAACATTGCAATCATTTCAGACACTTAGATTTATGCATATTTTGACATAAAAGATTTTTCTTGACAAACTTGTTTACCTTGTTTACCTTTTAATTAAACACTAAACAAGGGGGCATACATGGATAAAAAAGAAATTTCAAAACCGATAACCATTAGGGATATTCCGGTTAAGCTTTGGAACGAAGTTAGGGCCAAGGCAACGCTGGAAGGTAAGAGTGCAAAACAAATTGTGATTGAGCTTTTCCAGAAATATACAAAAAAGAAAGGAGGTTAATCATGGCTATATTAGCAGAGTGTCCAGCATGCCACAGGAAACAGAGCAGGGCAAAGCATCTTTGTGTTTGTGGTGAGGACCTGGACAGGGCAAAACAATCAAAACGGGTACATTACTGGTTATTCTACCGGCTGGGCGGTAAGCAAAAATGGGAGCTCGTCTACGATCAGGAAACAGGGGAGCCCACTACCTCGCTGCAATATGCCAAAGATGCAGAGGGAAAGAGACGAAGCCAGAAGAGGGAAAACAGGATATTTGACATTAAACCGGATACCACCATGACCTTTAACGAGCTCACGGAATGGTATTTGAATCTTGAAAAGGTGAAAGCCCTACCCTCTTATTGGCTCATAAAATTATCACTTAAAAAATTTAATTCAGTCTTTGGCGATACGATAATCAGTAAGGTTAAATCCTCAGATCTTGAGAATTACCAGGCTAAGAGAAGAAGAGAAGGTCTTGCCGATGCTACCATTGACCACGAGATAGGCAAGGCCAAGTCCATGATAAACAAGGCATTTGAAAACGATATGATAAGCGGCGATACGTTGAAATCATTTAAGGTAGTCAAGAAGCTGCTCAAAAGAAATGCCAACGCCAGAGATAGGGTTTTGACCTCTGGTGAATATGAGAGCCTTTTTAAAAATGCCTCGAGGCACTTGCAAGGGATACTTGCAACTGCTTACTATACCGGGATGCGCGAGGGTGAAATTTTAAATTTGACCCGGGATAAGGTTGACCTTAAAAATCGGCTTATTCAACTTGAGGCAGATGATACCAAAGACAAAGAGGCAAGGAATATACCTATCTGTAACGAGCTTCATGCTGTCTTGAGCACCATACCAAGGGCACTACATGACCCGCATGTATTCCTTTACAAGGGTAAACCGATTAAAGACCTTAGAACTGCTTTGAGAAAGGCTTGTAAGGCTGTTAATATCCTCTATGGCCGATTTATCAAGGGCGGCTTTGTTTTCCATGACCTAAGGCATACATTCAACACTAACATGAGAAAAGCCGGGGTGCCGGAATCTGTTATCATGAATATTACAGGCCACAGTACCCGAGAAATGTTTGACAGATATAATTCAATAGATGCAGATGATACCCGCGAGGCCATAGGACAGTTAAGCAGCTATTTTCAAAAATGCTTACAAAGTGCTTATAAAACGGCCCAAAATGAAAAAAAAGGATTAGCAGGAAAACCCGCTAACCCTTATCTGTCTTAATGGTGCCGAAGGCGGGACTTGAACCCGCACGGGCGTAACCCACTACCCCCTCAAGATAGCGTGTCTACCAGATTCCACCACTTCGGCATACCAAATCATTGCTTCTCAGTTCCTGCATCCGAAGGGATATTAGTTTGCTTACCGGCTTCAATTGGCGCTTCTTGTTGAGTTTTTGCCTTTCCTTCCATAACCGAAGATCTTGGTGCCCTAGATGCTAAAAAGGCCAAAGAAAGGGAAGTTATCATAAAGGCAATAGCCACACCTGTTGTGAGCTTGTTAAGAAAAGGGACGGCACCAGCACTACCGAATAATGTCTGGCTACTACCCCCAAATGCAGCTCCTAAATCAGCTCCCTTGCCAGATTGCAAAAGTATACCTAATATCAGACCAACGCAAATAAGCACGTGAAGAATTACGAGTATTGTGACCATCAATTTACCTTATTTTTACGATTTTTTTAACCTATATAGCATATCTCCCAAATATTTCAAATCTAATTTTATATACCTCTGAAAAATTAGGTAGAGTCCGTTGATAGTTGTTGGTTGTATAAAAAATAAAATTCACTTAATTCCTGTATATAGCAGAAAATAATGTAGGTATCTGCCATCTCGCCTAACTGCTTGAAAATATTTTCACAATCCCGATTTATCGGGACTGACAACGGACGACTGACGACTGACATTGCCAAAAATTATACACATACTCTTTTTTTGTATAATACTATTGACGGCTTCGTAAAAAGCTCAACTGTCCCGTCCTCACGGGATTACGCTTCATCCTCGCCCTGTTAAAATCTCGCTACGCGAGGCGTCGGAGCCGATTTAACAGGGTAAATCATTGCGGAGTACTGGTAAGTACACCTAATTCCTCAAGATTCGCAAGCCTTGTCCCGTCTTGGCGGGAGAACTTTTTACTTTGCCGTCCCATTTTTAAACTTTTTTCAAGTTCATCACTATTACATATTCGATTACCTATTCGATTCTTGACATTTATATAAATTTAGGTAATCATAAACAATATACAAATTCTTTATGGTCATAAAACAGTGTACGGAATGGAAAAAGAAGAATATAAAAAAAAGTATTTAAACTTAAAAATACTTAAAAGCATCCAGGAATATTTAAAGTCAGATGATAACGACCATACTGCTGTATTCCCTATTAGGGTGCCTGATGAGCTGATTTACCAGACATTAAAATCGAAGGGAGCCAAAAATGCTGACACCATAATACACTATATATTTAAATTGGGTCTCAGTATATGGAGTGAAAAACAATATAATACTGTTTTTGGCTCTCAGCAAAGCCTCGAAGAATTTATCGAACTAGTAAAAAAGCAGAATAATGAAGATAAATAAATTATACAATACTCCTTTTGCCTTGCTTTATAGCTAGCTCTCCCAAATAATCCCCGTCAAAATTTTACACCCGTCTTTATACGCAATAGCTCAATAAATAGGGTTAGGAGAGTTTCATTGACTAATTTCCTGTGTATTGAGCTAATATCTATATATCCCGTTTTCAACCCTTTAAACAGTGTTCCCAATATCTCTACATCTATTGAGATTTACCATGACTCTGGCAGCTCTTTCAGGTGTGGGGAAATTGACAAGAATGTTAGCTTTTTCAAACTGTTTTATTTGCTCATCCCATATTCCAGGTGGGGCTGAAAGGCAGGTGATAAGAGGTTTTTTCTGCTTCATGTTTTTTAATAAAAATGACAGGCTCTTAATAGAATCAACATTGGCAGAGGCAAACATCATAAACAAAAGTATACCTTCTACATTTTCATCTCGCATGACCGCATCTAAAATGCCAACAAGTGCTTCTGAGTTATACCAAGCTGGGCCCATATCTACTGGGTTTGTTCTTAAAGCCAGTGGGGGCAAGATTTCGTTTATCTTATTCTGAGTTTCCTCATTAAAGGAAACTATATCAAGATCACTCATCTGACATATATCAGCGGCAGCTATACCAGGACCAGCTTGAGAGGAAAGTATAGCCACAGAAGACGCCTTTGGTATAGGCGATACATCCAAAGCCTTCGCTGTATCTAACAGGTCTTCAACGCTATTCACCGTCAGTATGCCTGCCTGGCTAAATGCTCCTGAATAAATCTCCCCTCTTCCGGCTATAGATCCTGTATGTGAATGAGACGCCCTATTTCCTATATCTCCCAATCCTGTTTTATAGGCAATAATCGGTTTTTTACCGCCATAGGTCTTGGCAATATCTATCAGTTCTTTTGGATTATCAATACCCTCCATATAAATAGCTATCACATTTGTATCTGGATCCTGCATCAAATAATCAACCATCTGGGCAAAATCTACATTGAGTCGGTTCCCAATTCCTACTATCTTGCTAAAGCCTATACCATCCCTTAGTGCCATAAAAGATATGAGATGACACATTCCTCCGCTCTGGCTTACAAGTCCAATACCACCTTTTTGTAACAAAGAAAACTCAGGTGTGAATGAGGCATTGAGGTGACCATGTAGATTTATCATCCCAAAAGTATTAGGGCCGATGACGGGTACATGAGGTTTGTTTACAATCTTTGCAAGCTGTTGATGAAGATCTGCGCCTATTGGATCATCAATCTCCTTAAACCCTGCTGTAATAAGAACTATACCCTTAACACCCTTGGTTAAGCATTCTTCAAAGATAGCCGGAACCATCTTTGCTGGTAGCACTACTATGGCCAGATCTATCTCATATGGAAATTCCGCTATGGAAGGAAAAGTCTTCAGACCCATAATTTCTATTGAGCCAGGATTAATAGGTATGATCTTACCTGGGAAACCCCCTTTAGTCAGACTCTTCATTACATGAAACCCAAGTTTAGTTTCCTTTTCAGATGCACCTATAACTGCAACTGACTTCGGGTTAAAGAGGATATTCATGCTGCTTTTTTTTATATACATAACTGTATCCGTTCACAGGTTCAATGCCTGCCTGCCGGCAGGCAGGGTTCACGGTTGCGGAAATCTGTACATACTATTAATAATCAAATAATTCAATACTGCGCTTCAAAAATGGGCGTTTTTTTTGTCACCCTCCCAAGGGCACCAGGAGAGACAAACTCGATTTTTGAAGGGACACCAAAACGATCAAATATATCCTTAGTGATCTTATTGGATAAATTATCGAGTGTATCCTTGCCAACACCTACACCATGTTCAACCTTAAGCAAAAGAGGTGGTTCTATTTTGGGCGGTAAAGACTTGAGCACGATCCTCATAGCACCAGTTACCTTAGGGATATAAGATACAACCACATCCCTTATGGCAACTGGATAGATAGATTTTCCATCTATTACTAATCTGTCACTGAATCGGCCGAGGATTCTGACCCTGTAACCTGAGCCAGGATAATTGCAGGAACATGGCCCTGACTCTATTTGGATAATATCTCCTTGAGCATATTTGATGAGCGGTGTTCCCTCTCTTTTGAGAGAAGTGAGCACGCCTTCACCGATAGCGCCTTCTTCCACAGGGATAGGTTGGCGTGTCTCCGGATCAATAAGATCAGCCGCCCAGATTGTGAGGTCAGGGGCAACTTCGTGCAATCCCTTGTATTCCTCCTGATTGCATGAACCGACATAGGCTTCCCCGTTTACCATGAAAACCTCATTCCAGCGACCACCGTAAAGCTCTTCCATATGTTTCTTTACTGCAGGAATACCAACCCCTGGCTCCCCTGTAAGAAAAAGTTTCGTAATTCCAAGCTCTCTCACATCATGGCCCGTAGTTACCTGATACTCCTGGGCAAACGTCTCAGCGAATGATGGAGTTGCCATAAGGACGTTGGGCCTTGTCATGTTGGAAAATTCTATAATCCTTGAAGCTTCTGTTTCGGTGCCTATCTCTACTGTAGCAATATTCATTTGAAAAAGAGGATTTTTAATAATTGATCCTGCCCAGCACCCACTTAAAGGAAAGCAAAAAAGTACCCTGTCCCCCTTTCTTAACCCAGCGAGATAAAAAAGCCTGGCTGTGCCTTCGTTCCAGCGAGTCATATCATTTGCAGTAAAGGAATAGGTAAAGGTTGGCAAACCCGTGGTTCCACCTGTTGTCTTAATTACCAAAATCTCTTCTGGAGACACACAGAGATGCATTCCGTATGGATGGCCAAATCTTTCCAAAGATTCATCGCGTCCTGCTCTCTCAGTTTCTTTATCCATAAACACAGGCAGGGAGCGAAAATCTTCCCATGTCGTTATATCATCTGGTGTTGCACCAATATCTATGAATTTTTTTTTATAAAATTCAGAATGCTCATAATCATATTTTAACTGTCCCTGCAAATTTTTCATGCGAAGGGCTACAGCCTCATCTTTCGATAATGTCTCTATATCTTTATTCCAGACGTCAACCATATATAATCTCCTTAAGTTAAAAGCGTCTAAAGCCCGCCCTGGCGCGACGTGCTTAAATCAAACTATTAAGTCTATAAGGTACTACATGCTCAGATCAGCCTATTAAGATTATAGGCCAGGTCTGGGCCAGGGTTTAAAGTGCCTAAATTTATTAAACTACTTAATTTCTTACCGCCCTTGTCCACGTCTATTTTGCGAGTCATCCGTGTCTGTTTTGTTTGTTGGTTTTGGATTACTAGATTCCCCTGACATATGAAATGTACTTCTTACTATTTCATCAAGGTCAAACTTCTCAATTTGTTTCGGTTTATGATGTTAACTTTAAGTATTTTAGTTCACGTTAGGCACTTTAGGCACTTGTCTCAGTAGTGACAATGACCATGCGGCCAGCTCAAGGGTCGGATATATCATTATCCTCTTTTTGGACTCAAACCGTATGCTGATCTCTTCAGGGTTCGGCCCATAAAGCCATGCTACTACCGGCTTGGGAGGCAATCCCTCTATTGCCCTATTCAGGGACTTGGAAACCTCGAGAAATGAAAACTCTGGTAGCTTGGGAGCAATTGCTATACATATAACGCCATCCACTTGTGGGTCATTCATGACTGCCTTGAGCGCTACCGAATATGCCTTTTGCGTACCGTGCTTCATAACTGCTGGCCATATGTCAAGAGGATTTCCAAGAGGCATCCAATCAGGAGAAAGTTCAGCAACCTCCTGAATAGTCTCAGGGGAAAAAGCAGAAAGCTTTAGATTATATTTTTCCAATGAATCGCTGGCGATAATACCAGCCGCTCCACTGTAAGTGATCACAGCGATCCTATCTCCTCTTATAGCTGGAAGATTAAGCAAGGTCTTAACTGCATACGGCATCTGCCCATCCTCTTCCAGAAATATTACACCAGCCTGTTTTAAGGAAGCCTTGTATACCTGATAATTGCCAGCCATGGTGCCGCTATGGGATATAGCTGCCTTGGCCCCTGTTTCGCTGCTGCCGGTTTTAAGTATAATAATCGGCTTTTTCTTGACTACTTTTTTAGCCAGGGAAAGAAACTCCTTTCCCTTGTTTAAACCTTCCATATGAATGGCGATGATCCTTATGTCAGGATCGTTCCCTAAATACTTGAGGGCCTCATAAAACCCGATATCACAAGCATTACCGATATCAATACCCTTGCCTATCGTTCCGCTAAAATCCCGAGCGCCTACAAAAAAGATACCTGATTGACATATTAAACCAACCGGGGTCTTCTCCTTAGATAGAGGCATGAATGAAGTGGTAAAGTTGTTGAAGTTATTAAGAACTCCAAGGGTATTTGGACCAAGAACCCTAATCCCATCTCTTTTTGCAATCTCTGTTATTTTCCGCTGTATCTCTTTTCCCTGGTTGTTCGCATCTGCAAAGCCCTGATTCACTATAATTACAGCCTTAACACGGGCAGCAACACAATCTTTAAGGATAGGTACCGTATCTTCCCGGGGAGCACTTATAACTGCGAGATCTATTTTTTCCTTCACTGCTTTTATGTTCGGGTATACCTTTTTACCGAGAATCGTATCCGCCTTTGGGTTAATCGGAAATATTTTTTCCGGAAAAACCAAATTCAATCATATTTTCCATTAGATTGAAAGAGCCTGGCCCACTCTTTCGACTTATACCGATAAGTGCTACGCTTTCAGGCTCCATAAAGTTTTTCATAAAAAAACCTCTCTTATTAAGCAGGCATTCAACTCCCAACAAAAACAATGTTAATGAAGATCAGAATCAAGCTTATTCCTATAATGCGTTAAGGAGAAAGCCAAGGCCTTCAACGCATCATCTGGTTCTGTAAATATGGGAAAATCTGTTATCTTTTTCATCTTAAACCACTCATATGAATCTGATATTAGGCACAGAGCAACCGGTTTTTCATAACGTATCGACAATTCCTTTGCAGAGAGTATAAAATTTTTAGTAGCAATCTCATCGATGCCAGGAAGGTAGGAATGGGAAAACAAGACTCCGTCAATCTCCTTTTCCTGTAATGCTCGCTCTAGAACGTCTCTGTAGAAATCAAGATCGAAAACATCCCCGAGATCAAGGGGATTGGTCATTCGTATAACCCCAGCCCTTGCACCTTGTCTCACGTGGCTAAGAAAACTTTTAGAAAACGGGATAATCCTAAAACCATACCGTTGGACCGCATCCGCTGCCATTACCGCACTTCCGCCTGAACGGGACATAATTGCTAAATTTGCTCCCTTTATCAATGGGAGATTAAATATCTTAAAGGCGTTCATCAGTTCTTGAAGAGTAAAAACCCTATGTATGCCAGCCTGGCTCAAGGCCGATGATGCAACCTCATCATTGGCAGCGAGGGCTGCGGTATGAAATCTGGCAATCTGATTGCTTGCCGTATTGGTATTTGATTTTAAAACAATAACTGGTTTCTTGGTTGAACGTGCCAGATCCATTAAGCGTTGCCCGTTAGAGATACTCTCAAGGTACAGGCCTATAGTTTTTGTCTCTGGATCAGATATCAGAAATTCAAGGTAATCATTCTCGTTTAAATCGAGCTTATTTCCCATGCTGACGAGCTTTGAAAAGCCTATGTTTTCACAGGAAGAAAGCCGGACACTGTAATTTATTACCCCTCCACTCTGCGCCACAAATGATATGGGGCCAGACTTTATCCTTTTCTGATCGAGGGGTACAAAGGGGAGAACCATACCATTTTCCAAATTGATAATGCTAATGCAGTTAGGCCCCACTAACCGAATTTGCTGCTTTCTCGCAATGGAAAGAATGTTACTTTCCAGCCTTTTATTTTCATCAGCAAATTCACTGAATCCTCCCGACTCTATCACTGCGTAATGGATACCCTTTTGTCCACAGAGCTCGAGTCCCTCAGGTATATACAAGGCAGGTATCAAAAAAACAACCATATCAGGGCACGCATCTATCTCCTCAATCCTTGTGTAAATCTTTCGACCATTCAAATTACCGCCCTGCTTACCTACAAGGTAGATAGGACCCTCGAAATGAAACCGTTCCAGATTTTCAACAATGTTTTTGCCTAAATTAGTCGGTGTGTTAGAGACGCCGACAACCATAATGCTTTCAGGATAAAATAATTTTTGCATTTTTCGTTACTATCAAGCGTGTATCGCGGTAAAATTCCAGTCCCTATTCTGCGCCCATTCCTGATGATATCTTTTCGGCGACTTCCTTTACCGCTTCGCCCAGATACTTCCTGTTTTCGAGTTCAAAGCTAAAAATTGGAGATGCTATTCCAATACATCCTGCAAGGCCTCCATGGCAATCATAAATTGGAGCCACAACCCTTCTCACCCCTTCGCGTAACTCCTGGTCCTCAAACGCATAACCATTTTTTACAACAATTGATAATTCAGCCTCTAGCTGATCCATGTCCGTTATGGTGTATTTGGTAACCATAGGCAGACCAATTTTTTGCAAGACATCCTTCCTCTTTTCCTTCTCCATATGGGCCAAATATATCTTGCCAGCTGCAAGGGTATGGAAGTAAGGATAGGCAGAGCCTATTCGAGAAAAAAGGCGAACCCCTTCATTTCCTTCTATCTGATCAATCAAGATAAGCTGATCTCTGTCAAGGGTAGAAAGCTCTATGGTCTTTCCAGTCTTCAAAGCCAACTCCTGCATAAATGGCAATGCTACAGACTTAAGCTTGAGCTTACTTTCAAGTCTGTTGCCCAGATATATAAGCTTCATTCCCAGCCGGTATAGGCCTCTGTCTCCTGTCTTGGTTATTAATCCTCTGCCTGTTAATATTTTCAGTATCCTGACCAATGATGGTCGTGGTATATTTAGAGAGTTTAGAATTTCTGAAAAGGAGAGATCACTTTCATGCGATGCAATAAGGTCTATAACATCAAGGGCCCTTTCAAGGGCAGGAACATGATATATTGTAGTGGTCATGATTTAGAATCATAGGTACTGTTAATAATTTCTTTCGCCAACAGAACAGAGAGTGATAGAGTATTCCGTGAAATATTTAGTATCATATATGATAATTGATATTTATTATATGAGACTATTTTACAAAGAAAAAATTATCAAGAAAAATATTTGTCTTATTTGACAATAATCTTTTTTACGATATAATTTAACTACTCAGGTTCAACGTTCCGGGGTTCAAGGTTAAAAAGCGGTATATTGCCGAAGGTTTCGATTCCGGGACGAATGCGGAGTTCATCCGATTTTTGCGATAGGCCGGTCTTGCTCGGAATTCCAGACCTGCACGCCGTCACTCTCGGTAAGGCGGGGCGAACTCTATGTCGCCATGGATCAAGAGGCATATTGGCCAGCACAAAGGAGCTAATCCCGATTTTATCGGGAAACCTTGAACAGTGAACCTGACAATATGGGTAGTTACGATATAATTTACAATACCATCAAATATGAAATGAGATCCATTGGATATGAATAACGCTGACCATCGTCCCTGGGGATTTTATACGGTACTTTCGGATGAGCCCGATCATAAGGTAAAGAGGATCGTGGTTTACCCACAGAAGAGATTAAGCTTGCAGAGACATAAACACAGATCTGAACATTGGGTTATCGTGAAAGGGGATGCACTGGTTACCCTCGATGATAAGCACTTCCGGCTCAGCAAGGGAATGTCCATTGATGTTCCCACTGGGGCTGCCCACAGGATTGAAAATACGGGAAGGGAAGACCTCGCCTTTATCGAGATACAGCAGGGAAGCTATTTTGGAGAGGATGACATCGAGCGGCTCGAGGATGATTTCGGAAGGGTACCTGCAAAGAGGGATTAAGGGCAAAAGAGATCGATAAATTCAAACCTCATTGCATCAAACAATCCCCTGTCACTTATCTTTATCTCAGGTATAACCAGCAATGCCATAAAGGAGAGGGTCATGAAAGGGGCCGTGAGCCGCGATCCCAATTCCTTTGCGAATGCGTCGAGTTCTCGGTATCTCCTCGCTACCTCCTCATAGTTCAGATCGCTCATGATCCCGGCCACCGGCAGGGGCAATACCTTGTCGGTTTTGCCGCACGTCGCGCTAATCCCCCCTTGAGACTCAATGATGAGATTCACCGCCCTTGAAATATCTATATCGTCGACTCCCACTGCAACGATATTGTGGGAATCATGGGCCACACTTGAGCCTATTGCTCCCTTTTTGAGGCCAAAATTTCTTACAAAACCCACCGAAGGAGGCGCATCCTTATACCTGTTCACCACCGCTATCTTGAGGATGTCCCTCAAAGGATCTGAGACGACATTATCGCCAGAAACCTTCGGCACCTCCTGCACACGGCCAGTGATGAGCTGACCGTCACGAGCCTCAATGACATGTATCTTACCCTCTCTTTTTCTGACCTTAAAATCATCTACCCTCTTTCCCCTTGCTCGAAAGACATTTACCCTCCTTCTGGGCGTCTCGGGCATCTTTGTGGTTCCATCTCTCGCAACGAGCTTGCCGTCGATCACGGTCTTCAATATCGTGAGGCTTCTGAGATCATCCACCACGAGGAAATCCGCGGGATCGCCGACCTGTAGTAACCCCACATCCAGACCATAATGTCTGATGGGATTAAGAGATGCAATTCTCAAAACATCTATCGTATCAACGCCATAATGAATGGCTTTCTTTACCATTTTATTAATATGCCCTACCATTAAATCTTCCGGATGTTTGTCATCACTGCAAAACATGCACGTGTTTGCATGTTCTTTTGCTATTGGGATTAACGCATCAAAATTTTTAGCGGCAGAACCCTCCCTTATCTGAATCTTCATGCCGAATCTGATTTTCTCAAGTGCTTCAGATTTTGAAAAACACTCATGATCCGTTGATATCCCAGAGGATATGTATTTTTCTAATTCTTTCCCCCTTAGGCCAGGGGCATGACCATCGATCACCTTTTTATATAATTTGGCCAAATCGATTTTTGCCATAACTTCTGGATCATTACCCAAAACCCCCAGAAAGTTCATCATCTCACTGAGGCACTTGACTTTATCAATCTTTAGAAGTGCTTGAACCTGATCAGCATCTATCCTTGCCCCAGCAGTCTCAAAAGGAGTAGCCGGCACACAAGAGGAAGCTCCCCAATAAAACTTAAATGGAACAGAATCACCATCGGTAATCATATACCTGATTCCATCTATTCCCATTACATTGGCAATCTCGTGTGGATCGCAAACTGATCCCACTGTTCCGTGAATCACAGCCACCCTTGCAAACTCCCTTGGGGTAAGCATGCTACTCTCAACATGAACATGGGAGTCAATAAATCCAGGTATGAGATATGTTGAATAGTTTGTATGCTCCTCAATAATCCTTGATATTCTTCCGCCCGTAATTTCAATGGTCCCTGGATAGACCTTTCTTTCTACAACGTCCACAATATTCCCAGATATTTGACTGATGGTCTCTATCATTCTTGTTTCCACAATGATTAATTACTATGTAAAAGTTATTTTAAATGAACGCAGATAATCGTCAAAGAAAACGAAATTGACATTATTACTCTTAAATCACAAAGAAAAGCATTTATAATATAGCACCATAGCCTCCACCTTGGTTGTTATTTTTTGAACAAAACAAAATATTTACTGGAAATTGAGAGTGATTTACCATATAAGTGTTTTTAAAACTATTTACTACATAGAAAAGGAGGATAGCCTATGAACGAAGAAAAAACAGAAGAAAAAATGGCCCAAGAAACGGAAGAAAAACCCGAAACTGTTAAAACAAAGACCAATGCTGACGCATTAACAAAGGCTGACCCTGTTAAACGGATAATAGCATTTGTCATCGATGCTGTAGCTTCTATGATAGTAGGGTTTATCCCCCTTGTAGGGGGCATTATCGGTGCCCTTTACATGCTTCTACGAGATGCCTTACCCATCGAGGCACTTGAGTATAAAAGCATTGGGAAGAAATTGCTGAAATTATCTGTAGTCAAAACTGAAGAGCCTGCATCTAAAATAGATTATGCCACCTCTGCAAGAAGAAATTGGATGTTTGCTCTCGGTCCTATCATGCTCTTTTTCCTCTTTATACCCATTATTGGCTGGATAATTGATATCCTGCTCGGAATCGCTGTTCTTATCCTGGTTATCATTGAAATTGTTAAGCTTTTCACCAATGAGAAAGGATTACGATGGGGCGATAAGATGGCAGGCACAATGGTGATTGAGAAATAGACTCAAGGGTAGTATCAGAGGGATAGATACCAATTCGAGACTGTTTAACACTCCAAAACTCGCGTATAATAAGGACTGCAGCGGCGTAATTTTATAAGTTATCCCCATTTTTAGGGATAAAAAGGCCTAGAAACATAGTTTTTGTTAAAAGTTATCCCCATTTTTTGAGTGTAAAATGTTTCCCATTTTTGTGTATTTGAGTTTTTTTACCCTTTGACAGCGTAATATTGTCCTATTTTCTGGAAATTTTAAGGTTATCACCATTCTTTTGACCATTTAAAAGCATTTTTGGATTGAACGGTTAGCAGGTTTATCATTAGAGACGCAAAGTTGCATTATTCAACAGTCTCAATTTGGCTTAAACAACAGGCAGGATAACACCCCCTGAGGGGATGATGTGTACTTCAGGATTGGGAGTGCAAACGGTTTCACTGAGCTTAAATGCCTGTTCAAGGTTATCAGCATAAAGGAAGCCCATTTTTTCACCAGTTACTCTAGGAATGTCCTTTGATACGAGGATTATCTTAAACCGATGCTGAAGAGCCAGAGTCAACCCCAAGGCCATATTGAAATCAATAGCACCGCCTTCCATAATCAGGCGTCTGTTCTTAAAGTATTCAAAGACTCCCCCTGACAGGTCATTACTGTGCTTTGAGTGAAATTGTGCAAAACTGTTCACAAAGGCATCAGGCAGATTCCCTGCACAATCAGCCGCAAGGATAATAAATCCTCCATCTTTAGTTACCATAGATGCAGGGACAAGAGGTTTTACGATCTGAGGTCCCTCAGAATAGGGAAATGAAGTAATAATTGTCAAATCAGATTTTTTTGGGAACCGATGGGAGATAATTGCTCTGCTTCTCTCAATACCTGTTAGGTGGGCCTGTTTAAAATCCCCACACACTATGTCGTCAACCTTATCACTTTGATTAAGGATAGTGTTGATTATAAAATTTAGTTTTCCGGCACGGGCCATAGAATTTACTTCATCGTAAAAAAAATTTTCTTTTAGATTTCCAAAACCTGTACCCTTGTGAAAAGTCCATTTTAAATGATGCTCAAGTATGGAATCAAAGTCCGTAACCCCAGGAAATATAATCTTGCCTCCACCACCGAATCCATTCATAGGATGAGGGGATATGGATCCAATTCCAATTCTAAAGTCAGCATTAAAGACCTTGCGGTTGATTTTAACCTCACAACCTGTTTTGAGCATACCAATAGGGACTAAATCAGACGCACGACAATCGTGATTGGAAAATGCATATCTATCGAGAAGGTCTCTGCCAAAGGCACTTTCAAGCTCTTCATGTTTCAGCCCTCTATGGGTGCCAGTGGCAATGATTATAGTAATGTTTTTTTCAGGTATGCCGATTTCATTCAGATTATCTAATAATACTTTTAAAATTAGCCTTTTAGGTGAGGTGCGTGTTAAATCCTCGATAATAATGGCAATACTGTCTGCAGAAGAAAGAAGATCATTAAGGGCAGGTGATTGTATTGGTTTATTCAGGGCATCTTTGGTGAGTTTATTAACATTTGCAGTTTTTCCATTATCGGGGAAATCAGGGAAGCTAAGGAGATTCCAGTTATCAGGGATAGTGAATCTAACCCTTTGGCTCTGGTAAAAAATAAAGACTGTTTTCATTTTAAAGGATAAGGGGATGATTAAACCAGTAGATATTTTTTTCTTACTTCTTCATCCTCTTGTAAATCCTTAATACTGCCGTGATACCTAATGACGCCATTATCAATAATATAACCCCGATCGCTTAGTTTTAGTGCAACTCTCTGATTTTGTTCAGCTAACAAAACCGTCAACCCCTTATCTCTTAGCTGACCTATTCGTTCCTCCAACACTTCCACTATCATAGGCGCCAGACCTTCGGTGGGCTCATCCAATAGCAGAAAATCAGGGTTTATCATGAGGGCCCTGGCGATAGTCAGCATTTGCTGCTCTCCACCACTCAAGAAACCTGCCTTTCGGGAATCAATGTGTCTCAGGGCCGGAAAAAAATCGTAAACGCTATCTTTAGTCCACATTGTATCGTCTCCGGTTGACCTTTCCGATATCTCAAGATTATCTCCAACTGTTAGGTCTGCAAAGACCCTTCGGTCATCAGGCACATAGCCCATTCCCTGTCGAGCAAGCTGGTAGGGCTTTTTTCCCGTGACAGTTTCCCCTTTAAAATTGATAGTTCCCTGCCGAGGAGGGGTCAAGCCCATTATGCTTCTCATGGTAGTGCTTTTTCCCGCCCCGTTTCTGCCCAGGATACAGACGATCTGCCCTTCGGGCACGTTGAGCGATACCCCGAACAGAATGTGGCTCAGACCATAGTAGGTATGGATACCTTCCACTTCTAACATGGTTCGGCACCTCCCAGGTAGCATTCTTGAACCTGGCTGGAATTTCTCACCTGATCAGGGTCTCCCTGTATAATTGTCAGCCCCTGATGCAAGACCATAATGCTCTGGGCAGCATTGAACACCACTTCCATATCGTGCTCGCAGAACAAAATGGTCAATTCGCGTGAATCGGCCAGTCGCTTGATTAGCTCTATGGTAGCTGTAGTCTCTTCGGGTGACATACCGGCAGTTGGCTCATCAAGAATCAGCAACTCAGGTTTATTGCCTAAAGCAATAGCTATCTCCAGTGCTCTCTGATCGCCATGAGCTAACGAGCCCGCTGTATTCCCCGCCATACCTGAAAGACCTACTCTTTCCAGGATACTATTCGTTTCCTCTACAGCCAGTTTCTCCGCCGGGTAAAAAAGTTTTCTGCTCTTTTCCTGCTGAGACAGAACAGATACCTGAACATTCCTGAACACCGTAAGGCGGGGGAATATGTTCGCTATTTGAAATGAGCGGGCGATTCCCCTCTTGCAAATTTTATAAGGGGGCAAATTACTTATATCCTCCTCATTAAATATCACCTTCCCCTGATCCGCCTTTAGCTGCCCTGTGATCAGATTAAAGAGGGTCGTCTTTCCTGACCCATTGGGCCCGATCACTGCTACTAATTCACCTTTTTCCACAGTAAGGTTAGCACCATTCACGGCCTTGAAGTCGTCGAACGATTTATGTATTTCCTCAACTCTAAGCATCTATTTACTTCCCTTCTCAATCGCTTCTTTGGGCCGAGAGCCCAATTTTTCCAGGACATAGCCCCATACCCCTTCCGGAAGAAAGAAAATCAGCAAGATCAGTATGATCCCAAGGATCAAAGTCCAATACTCGGTATAGATCCCAACAAATGTCCTGAGAGATACCATTATTGCTGCCCCCAGAATTGGGCCGGCAAATGTAAACCACCCTCCCAAAAGGCACATAATGAATATTTCAAGTGAGTAGACCCAGAACAGGAGATCCGGAAAAACTGAACCCTCCACTACAACAAAGAGAACTCCGGCAATCCCCGCAAAGAATGTAGCGATGACAATGGCGATGAGTTGATGGCGTTTGACGTTAATGCCGATGGCTTCACATCGATCCGGATTGTCGCGGATGGCCTGAAGGGTAGCACCGAAAGGGGATTTGAAAATCACGAAAAGGATCATCAGACAGATCGCGATCACGACTAGAATAAAGTAATACGAGCTCGTTGATGAACCAATGAATGAAGGCATGGGGATCCCATGGATGCCGTCAGAGCCGCCCGTAACACTGTACCAGCGAAAAGCAATTGCCCAGATCAAAGAGCCTAATGAGATTTGGAGCATTCCAAAGTACAGCCGCGTCAGCCTGACACAAAATGCACCGATAAGCAGTCCGACCAATGCTGCGATGATGGGACTGGCCACAAAGCAAGCCCATATGGGAAGGGAAGTTTTGGTCAGCATCAGGGCAAGGGTATAGGCCCCAACACCGTAAAAAACCCCATGATGAAACTGAAACAGCCCACCGTGGCCAACGACCATATTAAGGCTCATTGCTACCAAAGCGGTGACAAAAATCACCGCAAGTATGTAAGTGTAAAACCTTGGTATTATTGGCGGCAGAATAAGCAGAACAAAAAAGATAGCACCTGGAAGTATAAGTGATTTCAGACTGAAAGTATCCTTAAACAAATTTAGCTCCTCATAAAATCGCTCTGCTTCGCTTCACGATTTTATTACCAGACCGATTTAAGCATTCCTCTGGGCCGCCAGGTCAACACAATGACTACTGCAATGTATGGGAAAACTATAGCGAACTGCGGCCAGAATAAAACACCATAAGATTGGGTAAGGCCAAAGATGAGTGATCCTACCAGAGCGCCCCACATGTTTCCCAAACCCCCGATAGTGACGATAAGGAAGGCTTCCATGATAATATCGTGATCCATCCCAATGGTTACACTTACCATGGGGGAGACCAACGCCCCGCCCAATCCGGCAAGGAAACAGCCCAAGACAAATGCAAAGGCAAATACCCAGCTTACATTGACCCCTATGGCACCAACCATCTCTCGATCAACAGCTGCTGCTCGCGCGATTTTCCCAATCTTGGTTTTGTTGGAAAAGAACCAGAGTCCAACGCCTACCAGGGGACCAACAACGAGAAGAAACAAATTGTAACGGGGAAAGGGTGAGCCGAATATGGGTACGGAGCCCCGAAGTATATCGGGGGCCATGATCGAGCGGTAATCCGCTCCCCAGAACATCTTTACCAGGTCGCCCAGGATGAGCATCAATGCAAAGGTAAACAACAGCAGCATGAGATGCTCCCTTTCGTAGAGATGGCAGAACAGGGATCTCTCTGCTACAAGCGCAACGAGGGCCACAACAAAGGGCGCCAGGATCAATGCCAGCCAAAAGCCGCCTGAGCCGCCGCCCAACAGATTGGAGAGGCTAAATGCCGAAAAGGCGCCAATCATATACAGGGAGCCGTGGGCAATATTTGGTACCCTTAGTACTCCGAGAACAAAGCTCATCCCGGCAGACACGATAAACAGGATCATTGCTCGGCTAAGACCAACCAGGAATTGAGAACCCAATGCAGAAAAGGTAAATACCTGCCCTATATCCATTAGTATAGTTTTCCTTTAAAAAAAGGGGCCAGATCACTGACCCCTTTTAAACCTAACACACTATTTTCCGCGTGCCTTCCTGATCTCATCACATGTGGGCATGATCTCATCGCTGGTCAGCGTCACAATGTCTGTGGAGATGACACAACCGTATTTGGACGACATCTTGGTTACTCCCAAGTACATCGGAAGAGTCACTTGATGATCACAAGCTCGCATCTCTATCTCACCTGCAGGGCTTTCGATCTTCAGCCCTTCCAAAGCATCAATGAACTTTTCCTTGTTCACCTTGCCTGCTTTCTTATATGCCTCGGCTATGAAATGGGCTGTGATATAGCCGTGAAACGCAGGAAAACCGGGGGGTTCCCCATAAGCAGCTTGAAATGCTTTAACAAACGCCATGTTAGCTGCTGTCTCAGGATAATAGAAATGGTAATCCATAGTTCCCATCACCCCCTCCGGGCCCTCCGCACCCAGGGGCTTCAGAACGGCGTGGTCTGTGCCGGTGTGAACCCAGATGGGCACCTTCTCCCCCATGCCGGTTGCCTTGATCGCCTTCATGACATTGGTCATGCTAGCGCCACCTGTGCAGAAAATGACAGCATCCGGTTTGGCCCCTAAAATGGGTGTGATATAAGGGGCAAGGTCGGGTTCGCCCGGCTTCCACCACGATTTTCCGATCATCTCTACATCGGGCTTTAGTGCCTTCAGGTTCCTCCAGGCACCATTCGCAATATCATGACCATAGGAATAATCATCCCCGCCGACCCAGTATTTTACGTAGGGCTTTTTAGACAGGGCAACACCCCCGGCTTTGCCTCCCATGGCAGAATTTTCACCAGTCGAGAAGACATACCGATGGCCCTTTTCCCCGGTGATTCTTTCGCTTTTGGAGATCCAAACTATAAATGGAACCTTCTCCTTTTTAGCAACTGCATCGGATACGGCCAATGCTGCCCCACTGTTAATGGTGCCCACAAGAACGTCAACATCTTCTCTCATCACCAGCTCTTTGGCCATATTAAGGGCAATATCCACCTTGAATTTGGTATCATGGGTGGTAAACTCGATCTTTTTTCCCAGGACACCTTTTTTGTTAATGTCTTTCAGGGCCAGCTTAAAGCCATTAAGGGCATCATTGCAGAATACAGCAACCGGACCACTATAGCAGTCTATAATGCCTACTTTAATTGGCCTTGCATCAGAAGATAATGGATAGATAACAAAGAGAGTGAAAAAACCCAATAAAACAATGAATATCCACAATACCTTTTTCATAATAAACCCCCTCTATTAATGTTAAAAACTAAGAACTTCCCTTACTATCCCTAATTGAACACACTTAAAATCCTGCTATGTAATATCTCTACCATAAAGGTTATAAAGTCAATATTAAAATTGGTGCAAGGATCTTCTATATTACTTCTCCCAGTTTCCTGGATTCATAATACCATTTGGGTCTAAAAGCCCTTTAACCTTCTTTATTAGTTCGGCAGTATTTGGAT
>DATKWM010000001.1:0-13925 GCA_035529575.1 Desulfatiglandales bacterium | reverse complement strand
AGGTGGAGGAAATAGAGGAAAAAATCGACAAGATCATCGCAGTTTCTAAAGAGCATAATGAGCCGACATATGAAATAGCTAACAGACTTGCAGATGAAAGAATTAGTGATAAAAAAAAGGAGCTGGAGACGAGCAGGAAAGCATGATTTGGTAAAAAAATCTTAAGATTATTTGAAGACAGGATCATGTTAATAGCGGATAAGAGAGGTAGATATTTTTGTAGAAAAGTGTAACCTATGTATCCGGACTATTTTCTAACCTATGTCTCCGACTGTTCACTTTGTTTGCCGAACTCTTATTACGCAAAGAATATACTTCGTTAAACTGAGTGATCGGTATTCTCTGGTAACAATCACCGTATTTGGTCCCTTTGGGGTCGGGCTATTTATGTGTCAAAGAACCGTCCATTGACAACTCTACGAAAATACTTTTTTATATGAATAACCAAACAAAGATACCAAACCAAAAGTACAAAAAAGATAAGATCAAGATGATCTAACGAGATAGGACTAATATTACCCCGTTTTAGTGGACACTTAGATAAACCTCAGACCGCTCCTATAACGTGCCAATCACCGGTCGTAAAAGCAGTCAGCAACTTCACTGAAGCAAAAACTGCTGGTCAGCGTAGAGTGAAAAAACCGCAAGCTTTTACGATCTGGTGAATTGGATTGTTAGCCAAAGGCTTTTCCTATTCTTGTACAAATTTCAACAGCTAAAGCAAATATTATATCAGGTGATAGATGCTCAGTAATGGTTCTGTCATATAATATTTTCGCTTCAGGCCGAAATTCATCATCTCCTTTCCAATATAAAACAGCCGCTGGAATGTGCGACGTAATATTGAAACTATATGCCGCATCTGCTATGTCAACAGGAATACCACCAAGCTGCTCACATCTTTTTTTGAATTCTTTAATATCATTTCTATATTGACTTGAAATTAAATGAGTTGGTATTTCGTGCGGGCCGCGAAAAAATGTAGTGCCACCTGGAATATCTTTCTCTGATATCCATTCTTTGTTAATTTCAATTTCCTTTGAATTCAATAGATAATATATAATGAAAAGATAAAAATATTCATGAGGGTTTTGAGCTTTTTTGTTAATAGGATCAATCTTAAACTCATGAGGATATATAGCGTATTCGTCACCCCATACAGGTAAAATATATAACTTTTTTACATCATCATATTTGCATAATGATCGCCTACAAACATCCTCAGGATTTTGTTCGGATAATTTTTGAAAATAAATATTGTCTATTGAAATTGTCATTTCTTACTTAAGACAATTGATCTTTTATGGCTAACCATTGATTGACAAGCAAATTTGCCTTGATATAATGAGATTGAAGACATTTTCGTAAAGGGGGGGCGTTGTTTCTAAAACGACTTATCAGCACATGATAAAGAATATATTTACATTAAAACCATGGCCCAAAATTGAAAAAAACAATAGCATATTATCATGCTAAGTTTAAAGACATAAAGTGAATAAGAGTATTTTGGTAAAGAGCATGCTAAGATGATCTCGTGAAACTTAAGTTGTTTTAGAACCAACCCCTTTTATGACCGGAATTCATCAGCTTGCTGTCAAACTGTTGTACGGTTCCGGGTTGCGCGTCATCGAGTGCCTGAGACTGAGGGTGCATGATAAGGCGGCAAAGGCGTGATCAGCCCACTTGAAGATCTTGATATCTAAATGGAGCGTTTTGGAACAGATCCACGTCGGTATTCCTTTAAGCTTGGAGGCATGTAAGATATATAAAAAACTCTCTGTTTCCCTTGGCCCCTCTGATGGGGGATTCAAATGTTCCGTGAACAGCCAGGCCTAATTCCTTAAAAAATGCGATCAGATCATTCACAATACTTTTTTGCAAATCCGTATCTCGAATTACGCCACCCTTTCCCACCATACCTCTCCCTGCCTCAAATTGTGGCTTCATGAGGGCAAGGATGAAACCATCTTTTTCAAGATGTCTTAATGTGGCGGGTACGACTGTTCTTAATGAAATAAATGATATATCAATCACTGCTCCATCAATATGTTCCCCTATTTCTGATTTTGATAGCTGCCTGATATTGGTTCTCTCTAATACTACAACCCGTGGATCATTCCTCAGTGACCATGCCAGTTGTCCATAACCTACATCAACAGCAATTACCTTTTTTGCACCATATTGAAGGAGGCAATCGGTAAATCCCCCAGTGGATGCCCCCACATCCAGAATGGTAAGTCCCTTTACATCTATTGAGAACTCTTTTAAGGCTGCTTCGAGTTTAATTCCGCCCCTGCTCACATAGGGATGATCAGGGACAATGAGGTTAATGGAAGACGAGGGATTTATAAGATGGCCAGGTTTATCTACCATTTTTCCATTAACCGTGACCATGCCGGCCATTATTAATCCTTTTGCCCTTTGACTGCTATCAATTAACGCTTTTTCAACCAAGAGCTGATCAAGTCTTTTCTTTAGCTGGACCATGGTAACTACATATGGCCTTTGCGTAGCCCACAAGTTTTTTTATCGCCCGCTCTCCCCCGCCTTGCGGGAGATCGCTTGAGCCCACAGACCCGCCTGCCTCGCCTGAGCAAGCGCGATGGCGGGCAGGGTTCACAGAGATAATTGACGAGCATGGCAATGAATTACTAGTAATCCATAGTACTGCTGTTATAGAAATGTAAAAACTCTGAGCCTCTGGGAACTCTGTGAGAGACAAAAGGCCTTTTTAGGATTGCCCGAAAAATTCATTGGCGGTCTAAGTTATTGAGAGGTCTCACAGAGCTTTCTGGCCTCTTCTATGATCTTTTTTCTGTCAATCCCGTATTGTTCTCGTAAAAGGTCCTGGGGGCCATGCTCAACAAACGTATCCGGAATTCCAAGCCGTTTTATTATTATATTTGATAATCCCTGATCAGCAAAGAACTCCAGAATAGCACTTCCGAATCCACCCTGGAGTGCATTTTCTTCTACTATGAGAACTCTTCTAGTACGTGCAGCCATGTCAGATAGCCGCTGATCCAATGGTTTTACAAATCGACAGTTAACAACACTCACTGAGTACCCCTCCTTTTTTAGATCCATAGCAGCATCAAGGGAAGGGTGCACTCTGTTTCCAAGGGCTAAGATGAGACAATCTTTTCCATCAGTTAAAATCTCTGACTCGCCTATGGGGATTTTTGTATACTCATTGTCGATTGGAACACCAACGCCTTTCCCTCTTGGATAACGAATAGCAACCGGGCTGTGGGCATTAAGTGCGGTGTATAGCATATGCCTTAATTCATTTTCATCCTTTGGGGCCATGACAGTCATGTTTGGGATGATCCTGAGGTAAGAGAGATCAAAGGTACCATGGTGTGTTGGCCCATCCTCACCAACTAGGCCACTCCTGTCGAGGGTAAAGATGACAGGCAGATTAGGGAGACACACATCATGAATTATCTGGTCAAGGGAGCGCTGTAGAAAGGTAGAATAGATGGCAACCACAGGTTTAAATCCCTCTGTAGCCAGGCCTGCAGCAAAGGTTACCGCATGCTGTTCAGCAATACCCACATCTATAAAGCGATCTGGATATACACTGGCAAACTCGGTAAGCCCTGTCCCTTCGCGCATGGCTGCAGTAATGGCAAAAAGTTTTTCATCTTTACCGGCTAAGTCAATCATGGTCCTACCGAATATTTCAGTATAAGATGGTGGGTCTTTAGCAGATTTATTCTTAGGCAAGCCTGTGGATATATCAAAAGAGCCAATCCCATGAAACGATGTGGGATCTTTTTCAGCCGGTTCATAACCCTTGCCTTTGGTAGTCAATACATGAACAAGAACCGGCCCCTCTAACAAGGACACGTCCTTAAAGGTCTTGATAAGAAGATTAATATCATGCCCTTTTATCGGGCCTATGTATCTAAATTTAAGGGCCTCAAAAAGCATGCCCGGCGTGAGAAGGCCAATCAGGGAATCTTCACTTTTTTTTAATAGGGCAAATACATTTTTACCAACACCCGGTATTGAGCGAAAAAAATTCTCCAGGCTCTTTTTTAGATTAACGAACCGGGGTTCTGATATCTTTCGGCTGATATAGGAGGCCAATGCCCCAACGTTTTTGGATATTGACATCTCATTATCATTAAGGATAACCACCAAATCCCTTTCCGTGTGACCTGCCTGATTAAGGGCCTCAAATGCCATACCGGCAGTCATGGCCCCATCCCCAATAACTGCTATAACCTTATTGTTATCTCCCTTAATAGATTTGGCTATTGTGATTCCCAGAGCAGCAGAGATAGAGGTTCCAGAATGACCGGTGTTAAAGGAATCGTAAGGGCTTTCTTCTCTTTTGGGAAATCCACTTATCCCTTTGTGTTTCCTTAAGGTATGGAATCTTTCCCTTCGGCCAGTGATAATCTTATGGGCATATGCCTGATGGCCAACATCCCAGATAATTTTATCTCGTGGTGCATCAAAAACATAGTGGAGCGCAATGGTTAATTCCACCACACCCAGGCTTGGTGCCAGGTGTCCTCCGTTTCGTGAAACCGTTTCAACAATAAGGTCCCGTATCTCACTGGCCAGTATCTCTAAATCGGCTATTTTTAACCCTTTCAAATCGACTGGACTGTTTATATGATTAAGGAAAGGCTCTGGTAATTGAGTGTTTTTATTTTCTTGTTTCATATTTTTAAATCGTCTTTTGTCTGTTGTTCGTTGTCCGTGGAAAAATTCCTCAATTCCTTAATTCACAATTCCCAATCCTTACTGCCTATTGCCTGCTCCTTACTGCCTACTCGTTCCTCTCCCTATGTCTTTCTTTCAATAATATATCGAGCCAGGTCTCTTAGTGGTTCTGCCCTGGTATCAAATCTTTTGAGGGAGTCTATCGCATTCTTAATTAGTTCTTTTTGAATAGTTTTTGACTCAGCAGTCCCAAAGACAGATGGATAGGTAATCTTTCCCCTCTCCTTATCACTACCTATCCCCTTGCCCATAACTTTCTTGTCGCCTTCTATGTTTAAGATATCATCGGCTATCTGAAATGCTAATCCTATTTGCTGCCCATATCTGTTGATAGATTTTTCCTCATCCTTATTGCCTCCTGCCAGAATGTTTCCTGCTGTAACTGAGGCAGCTATAAGGGCTGCAGTTTTGTGTCTGTGGATGTATTCCACCACATTAGGATCTGGCTCTTTACCTTCATAGGTGATATCCACCACCTGTCCGCCTACCATGCCTTTGTAGCCAGCGGCTGAGGCAATCAAATCTATTACCCTTAACAGCGCTTTTTTCTCAACCTTTTTTTCTGCTCCATAGCCAGCCATCAGGTTAAATGCAAGGGTTAGCAGGCCATCTCCAGCCAAAAGTGCTATCGCCTCCCCAAACACCTTATGGTTTGTTGGTTTACCTCTACGGAAGTCGTCATTATCCATTACCGGAAGATCGTCGTGAATCAAGGAATAGGTATGGATGAGTTCGATTGCGCAGGCAACAGGCACAACATTATCGGCAGAACCTCCAACTGCCTCTGCACCGGCTATGCAGAGAATCGGCCTGATTCTCTTTCCTCCGGCAAAGAGGCTATAATTCATTGCCTTGATAACATCACTCGCCAGTCCGGATGGGTTGGGCATGAATTTTTGTAGTGCCTTATCCACGAGAGTTTTTCTTTCATCAAGGTATTGTTTAATCTTTATCGACACCTTCATTTGCCTCATACTCAAATGGTTCTTTTCTAATGCCGCTTTCATCTTTAATCAGGATAGAGACTCTTTTTTCTGCTTCTTCTAATTTGTTAAAACAAAATCGTGATAAAGCAACCCCTTTCTCAAAGATCTTGAGAGATTCTTCTAGGGGTAGATTACCGCTCTCCAGCCGTTTTACAATATCCTCCAGTTCTCTCATCGCATCTTCAAATTTATTTTCTTTCATTATCTTTCTAATTCCCCACTTATCTCGATTAGTTTTATAGGGTCAATTCGTCCATCGTTTAGCCTTATGCCGAAGTGGAGATGAGGTCCAGCTACTCTTCCTGAAGAACCAGCAAGTCCAATAATACTACCTTTTTCCACTAACTGACCTACCTTCACAAAATCCTTGCTTAAATGAAAATACATGCTTTGAATGTCTCCCCCATGATCAATAATTATACTCAGGCCACTAAAAAAATGATGTGCCACGAGGGCTACTGTTCCTCTATTAGTGGCCTTGATCGGGTCACCTTCTGCTGCTTTAAGATCAACACCTGAATGTGGGGACCTTTCCATGCCATTAATGATGCACCTACATCCAAAGGGGCTTACAATCATTCCAGGCACTGGGCTTATCCACTTTACCATCCATAATGGATTTTTACCAGAGCTTATAAAAAGCCCTTTCACCGTTTTGGATTCTTCTCTTACCCTTTTTAGGGTATCTGAATCAAGTTCAACCATTTTTTTTGGGAGAGTCAGCCGTCTACTGCCATAATCCCTTGAGAGCACACTCACTGTTATTGCATGTGGTCTATTGCTGTCAGAAAATGTGATTTTCATTTTATACCTTCCTGGCTTTGTAGTCAAATCAGCCCCGATAAAGCCTGCCCAAGCCTCATTTTTGTTATCTGAGAGAAGGGTAATCTTTTTCCCCATCCAGATTACCTTGGGTTTGGCTTTCCCCAATTTCTGAATAGATAAAAGAGCTACTTCACCCTGACCGATTGTGGATGGTGTGAGGGTAACATCAAGGCCAGATGAAGGGCGTGTTTCTACAGGTGATAAGAAGAAGAAAAATAAAACTGCCAAAAGTAAATAATATCTTTTTTCCATTCACTCGCCCTTCTCAGTCTTTTTTACAAGGCCTTTGATACTACCCCTGGCAAGGAGGATGCTGACTTCATCACCAGTTTTTACTTGCACAGAATCCTTAACGATATTCATCTCAGGCAGTTTTCTGGTGATACTATAACCTCTTTGCAAGATAGATAAAGGGTTTAATGAATCCAGCCTATCCTTAATAGAGCGAACGCTTCCCCCTTTTTTATCTAAGAAGCCTTTTAAGGCCTGTGTAAGAGAACGATTATGGAAGGCCAATTTCTGAGATAACATAGTTATAGTATGAAAGGGACTATTCAACACGAGTGTTTCATTAATGGCCTTGAGGTATTTGAGGTTATCATTAATACGGGTTTTTCCTGTTTTGAGTAAACGGTTGTATATTTCGTCGAGCCTGAGCCAGATATCGGCAAGATTGCGTCTCGGATCCCTTATCCGAGAGGATAGATTTTTTGCTTTATCTTTGATTCTTTCAATAATGCTATTGAGGGCCATTTCAAGTCTAAACGAGAGACTTTTAATATTTTTCTCGAGGGTTTCTTTTTCTTGTACAACGAGTTCAGCGGCACCTGATGGTGTAGGGGCCCTGAGATCTGCTGCCAGGTCAGAGATGGTCAGATCTACTTCGTGACCAACTGCTGAGACAACAGGGATTGTTGAGCGCCTTATTGCATATGCTACTTCTTCCTGGTTAAAGGGCCATAGGTCTTCCAATGAACCGCCGCCTCTTGTCAAGACAATAACATCAACATTTAACTCTCTGTTTACTATGTCGAGAGCTTCTACAATATCAGCTGCTGCCTCATCACCCTGAACCCTGACCGGGACTATTGTAACATCCAGGTGAGGCATTCTTCGATAAGAAATTCTTAAGAAATCTCTCACAGCTGCTCCTGTAGGAGAAGTGATTACAGCAATTCTTTTTGGTAAAAATGGGATAGGTCTTTTTTTCTCCTCGTCAAATACTCCTCCAAGGAATAATTTCTTTTTTACCTGTTCAAATGCAGCGGCAAGTGCACCCACGCCCAGAGGCTCCAAATAGTCGATAATAATTTGATATTCTCCCCTGGGTTCATATAACCCTATTCTGCCTCTCACAATTACCTTCATCCCATCTTCTGGCATAAATTTAAGATAATATGCCTGCATTTTGAACATGACTGCCCTGATCTGGGCCCTTTCATCTTTAAGGGTCATGTAATAGTGCCCGGAGGAGGGGTGGGCAAAGTTTGAAATTTCTCCTTCTACCCACACAAAATCAAATTTTTCCTCAAGGAGGGATTTTATCTCTGCGGTCAGGGCACTAACCGTGTAGATTTGTGGTGGTTGAAAGCGTAAATCCATATTGGATAGTAGCTAAAACTCAAGATTTTTCGGTGTTCTGGGGAAGGGGATTACATCCCTGATATTGGCAAGGCCAGTTACAAGCTGCATGAGGCGCTCAAAGCCCAGACCAAAACCAGAATGTATAACTGTACCATACTTTCTGAGGTCCAGATACCACCAGTAATCAGCAGGGTCTAAGTTTGCTTCTTTTATCCTGTTGAGCAAGGTGTCATAAACATCTTCCCGCTGGCTGCCTCCAATAATTTCACCAATCCCTGGCAGGAGAATATCCATGGCCTTTACTGTCTTATCGTCTTTATTCACTTTCATGTAAAAGGGCTTTATCTCTTTTGGATAATCAGTCACTGCCACTGGCCTTTTGAAATACTCGCACAGATACCGCTCATGTTCTGACTGTATGTCTTTTCCCCACGCAGGAGCAAATTCAAACTGTTCTCTCGCCTTCAATAATATCTCTATTGCTTCTGTATAGGTAAGTCGCTCAAAGCTGTCGTTAATAATAGTATCAATGGTAGATATAAGATTTTTATCAACAAAACGATTAAAGAAATCTATATCATCTTTACAGTTTGTTACTATATAGGCGAGGGTACTTTTAATAAGTTCCTCGCCGAGGTCTATGTTTTCCTTGAGATCGCAGAATGCCATCTCAGGTTCTACCATCCAGAACTCAGCTAAGTGTCTATAAGTGTTGGAATTTTCTGCCCTAAACGTTGGGCCAAAGGTATATACATTACCCAAGGCAAGGGCGTACACCTCTGCTTCTAACTGCCCGCTGACCGTCAAATTGGCTGGTTTACCAAAAAAATCTTCTGTAAAATCTACTGTACCACCCTTGTTTTTCATTCCCTGGAGATCAAGGGTGGTTACCTTAAACATATCACCGGCACCCTCACAATTGCTGCCTGTAATGATTGGGGAGTGAAGATAGAGAAAGCCTCTTTCCTGAAAAAAGCTATGAATGGCATAGCTCATGGCATTCCTGATTCTCGCCACTGCCCCAAAGGTGTTTGTTCTTGCTCTGAGGTGGGCTATTGTTCTAAGATATTCGAAAGAGTGCCTCTTTTTTTGCAATGGATAGGTATCAGGGTCAGTCCAGCCAACTACATTTACCTCTGTTGCGTGCACTTCCACCTTTTGTCCCTTTCCCGGTGATTCTGCTAAGATTCCTTTCACAATCACCGAGCAGCCGGTTGTCAATTTTAAAATCTCATCGGTGTAATTAGCCATTGTGCTTTCAGCTATTACTTGTATGTTTTTTATGGTAGAGCCATCATTTATCTCAAGAAATGAGAATCCTCCTTTAGAGTCTCTCTTAGTCTTTACCCATCCCATAATAGTAACTTCTGATCCGAAATCGTTTGACTGGATTAGCTCTGCAATTTTTTTTCTTTGTATCATTGTCTTAGATAGATTTTTTTTCGAACTCTCTCATAAATGTGACAAGCTCTGTTACACTGTCTATAGTAACAGCATTGTATAGAGAGGCTCTGCAACCACCTACAGATTTGTGACCTTTAAGGCCGTGGAGTCCGTTTTTTATGGCCTCAGCAAGAAACCTTTCTTCTGTTTTTTTATCAGGCAGGCGAAAGGTAACATTCATCAGGGAACGACTGTTCACCTCTGCTGTACCATAATAGATATCGCTATTATCTATTACGTCATAGATTAAGGACGCCTTTTCCTTATTTATCCGCTCTATTTCTTTCAGTCCACCTATTATTTCCTCAAGCCACTTAAGCACTAAATCTATGACATAAATAGCAAATGTAGGAGGCGTATTAAAGAGAGATCTGTTGTCTTTGTATGTTGTGTACTTGAGAATAGTTGGCAGGGTATCTGGTACCCTTTGTAGCATATCCTCCCTGATTATAACCATGGCTATCCCTGATGGGCCGATATTTTTTTGTGCACCTGCATACACAAGCCCGAATGGCTTTACATCAATAGGGCGGCTCATAAAATCAGAGGACATATCTGAAATCAGTGGTATACCCTCTCCATTGGGGAATTGTTGCCACTGTGTTCCCTTGATAGTATTGTTTGAGGTAAAGTGGAGATACGATGCCTGTTTGTCTACTGTGAAATCATAAGGAAGGTAAGAAAAATCCTTATCCTCTGATGAGGCAATTACCCTCACATCTTTTCCCTGAATCTGAGCCTCTTTAATAACCTTTGTTGACCAGGTACCGGTATTTATAAAGTTCAAAGGTTTCCCTGGTAAGGCAAGGTTCATGGGAATCATACAGAATTGCAGGCTCGCACCTCCTTGAATAAAAAGGACATGGTAATTTTCATCTAAGCCCAGCAGTCGCTTTGTTCTATTAACCGCGTCATTGAGAACTTCATCGAATAAGGGAGAGCGGTGGCTGGTCTCTACAATAGACATGCCTGAGCCAGAGAAGTTAAGAAAATTCTCTTTTATTTCCTTTAAAACCGGAAGTGGCAGTGCTGCAGGGCCTGGATTAAAATTATGCACCCTTTCTTCCATTATAAAACCTTTTTTTCGTTCGCTGAGGGCTCAGTTTTCATTCAAAATTTCCCTGTATCATTTCAGAGACAATTTTTAGACCCTCAGGATTTAGTTCATAAGGAGGCTTATTATCCAAATCCGCCTGTATAATAGTATCGTTGAATGGCAGAAACCCTAAGAAATGAAAGTCATCCATGTTGTTAAGCAGGAAATCCTTATCTTTTTGAGACCTGATTTTATTTCCCACAATGAGCAAATCCTTGATTCCCAGCTCCTCAGATAATCTTTTTATCTCATGAGCAGTTTCTACACTCCTTCTCCCTGGTTCAACAATCACGATCATTTTATCAACGGCCCGTGCCGTTCCTCTACCCAGGTGTTCTAAGCCTGCCTCCATATCCAGAATCACAACCTCATCTCGAGTAAGGATTAAATGCGTGACAAGAACCTTCAAAAGAACGCTTTCAGGGCAAATACAGCCACCTTCTGCTGCCTTGACCCCGCCTAAGACCATTAGTTTTACACCATCAACCTCTACAGAAAGCTTTTCCGGCAAATCACTTACCTTCGGGTTTAACTTAAAAAAGCCCCCCATGGTTCCAACCTTTGAATCAGTCCTTTCCTCGATAAGGGATTTCATCTTAGAGATAGGCGTTATCTCTTTATAATTTTTTACACCCAGGGCCTGAGCAAGATTTGCGTCAGGATCGGCATCAATTGCGAGGACAGATTTTCCCTTCATTTGCAAAGATTTTATCAGAAATGCAGCAAATGTTGTTTTTCCCACACCTCCTTTACCGCTAATAGCAATTTTCATGATGGTCAGGTGTCCTTTGTTTGTGGTCCGTTATGTTTTTCCTTCTAAATTCTTCGTGCCGTTTTCGGTTGTCAAAGATACAGCAGTTTTGCCAAAGAAGTATCCGCCTCTGGAAGATTTTATTCATCAAAATCCATAATTCCAGTATTCCATTTTTCCAATAATCCATTGAGGCGAAGCCTTAAGTTTTTTTATTGAGCCTTTGCTATCAGAGGATACACAATCATGCTGACGAGTTCAGAAATATCCGCGGCAGAGAGAAGATTATCCTTGATTGAACTATCAAATAAGATTGTTCCATTAGGTGGAAATTCCTCATCTCCCCGCCATATAATAAGGGTTATGGGTACCCTTGGAAACGCTTGAATAGTGACAGATACATCTCCCATGGATGCCATTTGTGCAGCGAAAAGTTCCTGCGCCACTACCGGTAGCTTATCCGGATTTTCACCAAACGCGGCAATAAATGGATCTCTTGATCTGGCGTTAAAGGAACTGAGATAAAATCTTGCTGAAGGAATTTCCTGATAGGCAATAAGCTCTCCTGTCAGATCTTCTTTTTTAGCGTTATTCAGGTAATGCAATATTAATATTTTTTCCTTTATTTTCATTTCCTTATCGGAATCCTGAGAGAATATGAGATCCGGCCAGCTAATATTAACCATCCGATTCAAGAATTTAATTTGTATACTGTTCGGCTCATTGGCTTTTTCAATAAACTGACCGCCGCTTAACCGGCATAAATGGAGGGGATTTTTTTTGCTTATTTCGTCTTTCCCAATCTCCAGGGCCTTTTTATAGTCATCTATTCTTGCCACTTTTTTCTCGCTTTGAAAATTGTTTTGCTTTTGCTATAAATAGAATGAGTGCAAAGGCAATCTTAAAAATCATTAAATCATCCTAGAGTTATCTTTTTTAAGTAAAAGAGAATAAAAAGTCAATTATATTGCTATGAGAAGAAAGAGAAAAAAAGAGCGGCTTGATCGTACAAGGAATAAAATAGAGGAAAACAGGGCATTCCTTGATAAATTATTTAAGGGTTTAAGTGAAGACCTGAAAGCTTTTGATAAAAGAAAAGAGCCTGTTTCGCCACATTCTCTATCTGAGAGCAAAAAGGAAAAAAGTGATGAGGATCTCTTTCAGTCAGCAATGAAAGATGTTATCCCCTTAAAGGATGATAAAAATAAAATTATAACGGCCTTTGTAAAAGAAGAGACGTTACCTGAACGGTCTATTAAGCCTCATAAGAAGGCAGGAGAAGATTTTTCAAACCTGGTGAAAGAATCGAGCGCCTGGGATGTTTCTTTCAGTGATGAATATATGGAGGGAGCAGTTTCTGGTGTTGGTCCGAAGATCATGAAAAGACTCAAGCGAGGTGAATTTTCCGTCCAGGACTATATTGACCTGCATGGCTTGACAAAAAATGAGGCAGAAACTGTTGTTGATGAATTTATAACCAAGAGCTATCATAAAGGTATGAGGTGCGTGCTTATTGTTCACGGAAGAGGGTTAGGCTCTCTTAATCAGCAACCAGCCCTAAAAAGGGAGCTTCCGGTTTGGTTTAGAAGGGGAATTTTAAAAAAAATAGTCCTGGCATTTGTCACTGCTAAGCCCTGTGATGGAGGGGCAGGTGCGTCATATGTCTTATTGAAGAAGAGGTAAATGAAGTTATAAGTGAGCCCGCCCTGCCCGCCATGGCGTGACTTCCTTAGTAAATTTTGCAATTTCTATATTATTTATAAGCCCTGGCAATACAGCCTAAGCATTGCATGCCAGGTCTGGGCCAGGGGTGCGACTTGTTTGGTATACACTGTTGATATTATAGTATTTCATGAACTGTCTATGTTGCACCACATACTGACAAATCAGGTCTGGGCCAGGGCTAAAGTACTTAAAATGCCTAAAGTTAACGTGTCTCTGCGCTATGGCGGCTATAGCCCCACGTAATTCTCTACTTTAGTACCTTATGAATAAATTTGAGCTCAAAAGGGGCAGAAATGTTTTTGTGGGATCCTACTCAATGTCAAATTTCAAAATCCAAATTTCAAATCAATGTCAAATATTAAATGACTAAATTGAGTAAAAGTCTGGACTATAATGAATCCTGCCGTCACCTGATCCAATCTAATGCGTTTTGTCATTTTGTCATTTGGATTTCATTTGGCATTTGAGCTTTGGCATTTGGTCAATTCCGGCTTGTCCGGGTTAGGTGTTTATAAAATCTTTACCGATTAACCCCTAATGGAAGCTTATACATAAATATTTCGTAACTAATCAGGTTCAAAGTTCCACGGTTCACGGTTCAAGGTTAGACTGATGAAAATTGAATCCCGCCCTAGCGGGAAAGATATTGAGGCTTGGCAACCTGTCGAGAGCCCTCGGCCGTGAGACATGTCGACGAGCCCTTCGGCTTGAGCTCAGGTCGAAAGCTCATGTCGAGTCGCTCGGAGCCGAATGGCCTCCAGGTCGAACGACTGGC